>JBDLIW010000073.1:0-5906 GCA_039714695.1 Thermodesulfobacteriota bacterium
TACCAGCGAGCGGGATAATACCGAAGGCGATCTCACCGGCTGAAGCGGTCGTGGCTCAATCTTCAGTGGTTGAGGCTGATCATTAGTGCAGGTTGCACTAAACGTCTTCCAGGTTGTGCACTGACGGTGCGCAATTGAAATGAAGGTTCCCCTTGGGAAATGCTGTAGATGAAGGGTTTCTTCCTTATGTCCCGGAAATAAAATAGAGATATTCAAATGCAGCCAGTTGCCCCTGAAAGGATCTTCAAAATTTACCCAGTCTGTCTTCGGCTTCTCGGTGATAAAGCCGGGGGGCCGGGGACGGAAGTTTTCTCCGAACTTGATTTCAGCGAAAATTTCCCCCAACTGCTCTCTTCTCTTATTGAAAAGCATGGCCTGCCGCCTTTTCTCCCTGAGCTTGCCCGGCTGGAACTCGCGAGCCACCAGGTTGGAGAGGCAGGTGATGATATCCCAGGCGAAGTGTCTAGCCACCAGATGAATCCCACCTTGCAGATAGTCCAGCTGGGCTGGTGCAATCTGTCGCGTTTGCTCGCTGAAGATGATGTCTCTGTTGGGTTGACCTTGCCGGAGCCCGGCGGGGAAGTTGTTCTTTTATGGCGCCGTTTCGGTAGTGATGAAATATCCAGGAAAGTGGCCGATGACGAGGATCTTCTGGTCCTGAAGATGATCATGGAGGGTCTTGCGGCCGAGCAAGTGGCCGAGGCAGGCAATCTCCCGGTTGGCGCTGTAGACCTTGCTCTATATCGGGCTGTTGATCGTGGTCTGGTCCTTTCGCCTCCCTCTCTGCTCAGGCGTGGCGAATCATTTTTTGCCGGCGATTGCCGGGCGGATCGGGACACCTTCACCAGTGTCGAGGCCTTTTCCCTCCAGTGGCATCTGACCCAGGCCTGCGATCTCCACTGCCGCCACTGCTATGATCGCTCCAGCCGAAAGTCGTTGCCTCTGGACAAGGCCCTGGCGGTGCTCGATGATCTGCGGAGTTTTTGCCTGGCGAAGCACGTCAGGGGGCATGTCTCCTTTTCCGGCGGCAATCCTCTGCTTTACCCGGAATTTACCGAGTTGTATCGGGCCGCAGTAGACCGCGGTCTGGGGGTAGCCATTCTCGGCAACCCGACTTCCAGAGAGGTTTTGCAGGAGCTGATCGATATCGAGCCACCGTCCTTTTATCAGGTGAGTCTCGAGGGGTTGCCGGAGCATAATGATTATATTCGCGGGGAGGGCCATTTTGAGCGGATTCTTGCCTTCCTGGAGTTGCTTAAGGATCTTGATATCTATTCGATGGTCATGTTGACTCTGACCCGGGCCAATATGGAGCAGGTGATCCCCCTTACGGAATTGCTGCGGGACAAGGTTGATTCGTTCACCTTCAATCGGTTGGCGATGGTCGGCGAAGGGGCAAACCTTCTCTCTGTTGATCCGGGTAATTTTCGGGGGTTCCTGGAAGAATTCTTATTGGCCGCCAAGGAAAACTCGTCGCTGCGTCTCAAGGAAAACCTCTTCAATATCATCCGCCATGATCGAGGCAGGGAACTTTTTAGGGGCTGCGCCGGGTTCGGTTGCGGGGCCGCCTTCAGCTTTATCACCCTGCTGCCTGACGGCGAGGTGCATGCCTGCCGCAAGTTCCCCTCGCCGGTCGGCAATATCCTGGAGCAGAGCCTGGGTGAGATCTATGACTCCGCCGCCGCCGAGCGCTATCGGCAGGGCTGTGAGGAGTGCCGGGGCTGTGCCATCAGGCCTGCCTGCGGCGGCTGCCTGGCCGTGGGTCACGGTCTGGGCCGGGACATTTTTACCGAGCGGGATCCCTACTGTTTTATGAAAAACTGATTTTGCTCGGAGCGCACCCCAAGGGCACTTCCTTCGGGGCGCACCCCAAGGGCACTTCCTTCGGGGCGCATTCGATTATCTTGCCATTAAGATTGACTTGAAATCCATCCCGATAGTAACGTGAAGAAAAGGGGGC
The DNA here is from genome assembly GCA_039714695.1 of Thermodesulfobacteriota bacterium. Taxonomy (GTDB): domain Bacteria; phylum Desulfobacterota; class Desulfobulbia; order Desulfobulbales; family JAGXFP01; genus JAGXFP01. The sequence goes on from JBDLIW010000073.1 coordinate 1,961, forward strand.
TTGGCTGTTGCGTGATTTTCGTTAATTTGCACTGCGTATGGAGGCACTTAATGACCAGACAGATTTCCTTCTCAAAATTCGGCAACAAAGTACTACCGGCTTTCAGGAACAAGATCAACCAGGCGGAATCCACCGAGGACCTCAAGAAATTTTTTGTCTATACCATCAGGGATCTGTTCGACAATGTTTTTACCGGACAGCTCGATTTCGATTACGAAGATATCGCACTCGACCCTTCTTCATCATGTAATTTCACTATTAGTGAGCGACTGTTGGACGACGGAGTTTTTGTCGACTCCTGGAAGGATTCAGATCTACCGAAAATTGTCGGCGATCTGGCTACCACTGCTATGAAACGCTACAAACACCTCGGCAAGAATCCGGCCAAGAGTGAAGCCAAGATCAGGAAGTAGCGGCCAGGATCCAGTCTGACTAATCCAATAGAATTGGGTGCATATGTACAGGGTTAAAACACTCAACAAGATAGCTCCGGAAGGGCTTGCCCTTTTTGATGACAATTTTCTGGTTAGCGATGGAGAGTCAGACCCGCAGGGGATTGTGGTTCGCAGTTCCCCGGTTGACATCGCTGATTATCCTTCCCTGCTGGCTGTGGCGCGGGCCGGAGTAGGAGTCAACAATATTTCGGTCGAGAAAGCCACAGAGCAGGGAATCTGCGTCCTGAACACCCCGGGTGAAAATGCCAATGCCGTAGCGGAACTGGTTTTTACCATGCTGGGGATGAGCGCCAGAAATATCCTGGGTGGTACCGATTTTTGCCGTGGGCTGAGCGGCGCGGCCGGGGCGGAAATCAAGGAAAGGGTCGAAAAAGAGAAAAAGCAGTTCAAGGGTTTTGAACTGGCGGGCAAGACGCTCGGAGTTCTGGGGCTGGGCAAGATCGGGCTTAAGGTCGCCAATGCCGGGATCAGACGTGGCATGCGGGTAATCGGTTTCGATCCGTTCCCGGCCCTCGAGAATATCCACTTGTTATCACCCGAGGTGGCTCTGGCCCGTTCCGCAGCCGAGATGCTTGCTGCCGCAGATATCCTGACCCTTCATCTGCCGCTAAGTGCCAAGACCAGGGGGTTGGTGGATGGTGGCCTTCTGGCCCGCTTGCCCAAAGGGGCCATCCTGGTCAACTATGCCCGGGGGGAAATTGTCGATGAAGGGGCGGTGTTGGCGGCGCTTGCCTCCAGCCGGATTTCTACCTACATTACGGACTTCCCCTCTCCGGCAGCAGTCGAGCATCCGCAGATTATCTGTTCTCCGCATCTGGGGGCCAGTACCGAGGAGTCTGAAGAACAGTGCGCTACCATGGCGGTCCGCCAACTCATGGCCTATCTGGAGTACGGAACGGTAGGCCGGAGTGTCAATTTTCCCAATGCCGAGTCTATCCCGGCCGCCACCACCCATACCAGGCTGATCATGATCAACCGCGATGTGCCGGGCATGATCGGTTTTGCCTCGCAGACCATTGGCGCCAGTAATATCAATATCGGCAGTTATCTTAATGAGAGTAACGGGGTAATCGGTTACAATATCATCGATCTTGAGAGTGAGATTCCCGCAGAGGTGCTGGCCAGGATTGAGGAGAATCCCGGAGTGATCAGGACCAGAACTATTCGTTACCATAGCTGAAAAAATCGATAGGAATTAGAGTGGAGAAGAAATCATATTTTCTGAATGTTAAGTCTTTGCGTAAGCTGCTGATCGGGCTTGACGATCTGATGCATTTTTCCGTGGCCCTGATTCTCGCCGTCTGCGGAATTCTTATCCTGGCCCAGACCCTGCCCAATCTTCTCCATCCCGACATCAAGACTCTGTTGCATGTCCTTAATGATGTACTGCTGGTGCTGATCGTTATGGAGCTCATGTGGCCGATAATCAGGTTTCTTAAAAGGGAGCCTTTCATCCTCGATCCCTTTCTCTATATCGGCATAATTTCCTGCATCAGGCGGATTTTGCTGATAGAGGCCGAACATTCCATCGCCTCGCAGGCCGCGAACTATAAGGCCGAATGGGGGCACCTCTGGCCGGTCCTGGCCGAGATGGGCGCCAACGTGGTTATTATCCTGGTGCTGGCTGTTTCCCTGCGGGTTTTGACTGGCTGCAGGAGTAAAGGGAATGACGGGGAGTAAGGTTTGGTGGATGATTTGGGTGGGACATATCATTTAGAGCAAGGCGAGAAATCTTGTCTTTTCCCTGCTCCGGTTTGCTCAGCCAGGATTTCTCTTGCCGCCGAAATGACATTTGCTTTATTCTTTCATTTCTTATACCAATCCTCATCTCCATACAGCTGTTCTACACATTCGCCACAAAGTCCGTGACTGAATTTGGTATCAGTGCGACTTTCAATATAAGATTCAATTTGATTCCAATAGCCTTTTTCATCACGTATTTTCTTACAATTTGCACAAATTGGCAGTAGATTTTGTAGTTTCTTAACTTCAGCAAGTGCTTTCGTAAGTTCTCTATTATGTTGCTCTGCAAGTTCAAATAATCGCTTATTTTCAATAATTAATGGATTAAAGCCTTCGCTGTGCTCATCTTCTCGATCAACAATCTCTTCTTGGGATTCGGCAAGACCAGCTGCCAAGTCGAATGATTTTGAGTGGAATTTTAGTGTTTTTCCATGTTTGTCAGCTATATAGTAAATGCAGGCATTGAGTGGACATGACAAGAATGGGTTGTCAGTTATCTTATGTAATTCCGCGTAAGCGCCGATACCATAAAGATTTTTCCATTTATAAAACTCACCCTTTTCGGCGGTAGAGATTTCCAAGTCAGAGAAACCATTCTTGACAAACATGCTGACCAATGTCGATATATCCTCAATTGATCCTGTTTCTTCAAATTCAAAATCATGTCGCTTTAAGTATTCAATAATCTCCTTCCCGATCTCTTTTAAAATAGTATCCTGAGCAAAAACATCATATTCGGACAATATTTTACCAAAACTGTACAACATAGATTCGTAAAGAGTTTCTTTAAAGTCATTCATACTGACTCTCCTCTTGCAGAACGAATAGCGTTTGAACTGGCTTGGCAGCCCTAAAATGCGGAGGAAACCGTAGAGCCTCTTGGTCTGGTGGCGATGCTGCTTTCAAGGTGCATCTTCGCAACCAATCGTGTCGGCCGGATAAACATTTATTGTTATATTACTAATTATGCTATCACGCCTATGCAAGATAGGAAAACAGAAAGGTGAGTTTCATGGGAAGCCTGTCCAACAGGATGGACTGACGGAAGGGCAGGTCGGCTGCCGTAAGAGATTGGATGCCGGGTGTTTCTCCGGATATTTACTCAGAAAATCCTCGGTGCTGAGCGCTGATACTGGATGGCTTCGGCGACGTGGCTGGTTTCGATGTGTTCCTTGCCGTCCAGGTCGGCGATGGTGCGGCTGATCTTCAGGGCCCGGTGGCAGGAACGGGCCGACATCGATAGCCGGGATGCCGCTTGTTCCAGGAGCCTGTCTGCCTCGGGGGCAAGGGCGCAGTGTTTCTCCAGATCGCCGGGGGTCATTCGGCTGTTGACCATGACGCTTTTTCGGCCATTGAATCTTTGCTGCTGGATCTTCCTGACCCGGCTGACCCTTTCCCTGATCGAGACCGAAGATTCCGGTTTTCGGCTGTCGCTGATCTCCTTGTAGGGAACGGCCGGGACTTCGACGTGGATATCTATCCGGTCGAGGAGCGGGGCGGAAAGCCTGCTGTTGTAACGTTGGGCCTGCATGGAGTTGCAGATGCATTCATGGCCGGGGTCCCCCAGATAGCCGCAGGGGCAGGGGTTCATTGCCGCGACCAGCAGGAAGGTTGCAGGGAATTTCATCGATATCGCCGCCCGGGCGATGGTGACCTGCGAGTCTTCCATCGGCTGGCGCATCACCTCCAGGACATTCTTGCGGAATTCCGGTAACTCGTCGAGGAAGAGGACCCCGTTATGGGCCAGG
>JBDLIW010000074.1:0-5858 GCA_039714695.1 Thermodesulfobacteriota bacterium
GGGGAAGTCGCCAGCAAGATGGCCGTTGATGTAATAATGGATTATATCAAACGGACCATAACAACCGACGAACCCTATCTGACCGGCTTCAACAGCAGGTATTCTGGGGCTGGTAATCGCCTTAACTCTGCAGTGATCCTTGCCAATCAGCTGATTTCTGAAACATCTTCCTCCCGTGACGACTGGCAGGGGATGGGAACGACCCTGGTGGCAGCCTGGCTGGCAGATCACAACAAACGACTGCTCTCAATAGCAAATGTGGGAGACAGCAGGGCATATCTGCTGCGACACGGAAAACTGGAACAACTGACCTGCGATCATTCGGTAGTGGAAGAGCAGGTCAAAAGCGGCCTGATTTCCCGCAAAGAGGCAGAAAATTCATCAATCAAGAACATGATCACCAAGGCCCTTGGTTTTCGCGAAAGGGTTGATGCGGATATTATCGAGACCGAGGTCGAGCCCGGGGATAAACTAATACTCTGCTCTGACGGATTGAACGGCATGCTGAGTGACAAACAAATCCGCAGTATCCTTAAACTGACCGGCAGCCTTGAGAAAACCTGCCAGCAGCTGATCAGTGCGGCCAACGCCAAAGGTGGCAAAGACAATATAACAGTAGTTATCGCCAGCTTTCTTTAATCACCGTGGCGGGCCGAAATATTATTGCCCCTTTCCTTCCGCCGGTTACTCAGACTGCTTGAGCCTGGCAAGCAGGATCCGCATGCTTTTCTGGATTCGGACCACAGCTGTGGCAAGATCTCCCAGTTCATCGCTACGCTCAACCTGCAGGTCTCCAGTGATCCTGCCACAACTCAACTGGTCTGCCAAAACGGTAATATCACCAATTGCCTCTAACATTCTTCGGGCGACAAACAGGGAAGCTCCAACTCCCCAGAGAATGGATAGCGCAAGCATGATCTTGATAATCAATGCAATTCTACCCCTGGTTGCTTCAAGATCATCCCGTCGCCCCTGAAGGTCGGCAAGAGAACTTTCAGTCAGCCTGACAGCAATATCTTCCAGTTCCTTCATCCTCTTCTTAAAAACTCCATACTCAGCCATATTCACGGCCTCGAAGGACTTGGTCTCACCAAATTTTCTAGCTACTCTCTGCCATTCCAGACTGTTCTCGGCCAGCAGTTCCGTGACCAGAGCGACCATGGCCAGTTTCCGGGTGTCGTTGTTGCCGCGCAAAGGCTCATCCAGACCGGGGATGATATCCTCAGCTATCTCGCTGTACAGATTGTTCCAGACAATAATATATTTCCCCTGCCGGGAAGGATTATCCGGGAAAACGAAGAATTCTTTTTCAACCTGCCGTAAACGGGCCAGTTTTATCCCGAATTGATTGGCAAGAGAATTGATGACCAGATCTCTGTCGAAAAGCTGGTCGGTTGTCCCAAGAAGACCTTTCAGGCCCAAGAGTGAGGTAAAGGCCACGCCCACGGTGAACATGGTCCCGACCAAAAAGAGGATTAAATATTTAGGCAGAATTTTCATTTTTTCTCCTTGAACATGAACAGTGAGTGCATTCCTCGCGGCTTGCTGCGGGGTTAGCGAACGAATTTGATGAGTAAATTCCTCTCATACGGAGATTCCCCGAAGCTTGCTGCGGGGAGCTTCAATCTGCTAAAACTTACAATCCGGCACTAGCGCAGAATACAAGCTCATCCCATTGATATTAATCACAATATTAAAAAAAACTCCGGGCCTGGCACCCATGGTCAAACAAAGAGACCCTGCCGGTCAATATACTCAGAAACTGCCGGCGGCAGACAATCCATTACCGGTAAAGACGCGTAAAGCCTCTCTCTGACCATCGTCGATGATACATCAACGGGAGGCATGCTGACAGCAAATATCTTTCCGAAATGATCGCTTGCCGACCAAACTGATTCCGTAGAGTTGAATTTGTAATGCCCAAGTTTATCAACGGTTTTACCGATCAGGGTCAGGGGATGCTCCGGACGGTCGATCACAACCAGGTCTGCGAGGTTCGGTATTAGGTGATAATCCTTCCAGGTATCGATTTCCACGAAGGCATCCATCCCGATAATGAAAGAGAGACGAACGTCAGGCCCCAGATTTCCACGCAGCTCTTCCAGGGTATCAACCGAGTATGAAGGCCCCTCCCTTTGCTCCTCCATAGCCGAGACAAAATACCGAGGTTCTTCCCGGAGACCGCATTCCAGCATGGCCAAACGGTGACTGAAAGGGGTCAACTGAAGATGGCCTTTATGGGGCGGCCGGGCGGCCGGAATAAAGATGATGGAGTCAAGGCGCAACATCTTGAGGACATACCCGGCGACCGCCAGATGCCCGTTATGGACAGGATCGAAGGTGCCGCCGAGTACACCGACCCGCCGACCATAAAGTTGCGCATCCTTCCTTTTCCCGTTAACCATTTCTAACCGGTATCCCCTAGATTAGGAGTATAGCAACCTTACGAGCCGTACCATCTGAACTCTCAGATCTTTAGCCCGGATATTTCACCAGTAGAGATGCCGGATAAGCAAGGTATAAGGCTTTCAGCTATACTTTTGTATGCTGAAAGCTTTATACAGCAGACTATACGGATATATCGACTGGCCCGTAGGGTGAGTAGTTTTGAAAAAATCATGTGCTTCATTTGGTACAAACTGTGACCTTGATATCCCACAGCAAACCAAAAGAATAACACTTAAATACAATCCGTTAAAACAACTTTTCAAAAATACTCATGAAATATGCGGGTTAGTCTCGAACCTGCCCCTCGCCATAAACAATGAACTTGAGGGCCGTAAGTTCCTTCAGACCCATCGGGCCATAGGCGTGAAGTTTGGTTGTACTGATCCCGATCTCCGCCCCCAGGCCGAACTGACCGCCGTCATTAAAACGGCTTGAAGCGTTAACCATCACCGCCGAAGCATCAACTTCCCTGATAAACCGCTGGGCATTACTGTAACTTTCAGTAACGATCACTTCGGTATGTTGGGAGCCATGATCGGCTATGTGGTCCATCGCCTCTTCCATACTGTCTACAACCTTGACGGCCAGGGTCAGGTCAAGAAATTCCATCCCCCAATCATCGTCAGAGGCGGGTTTTGCTCCGGGGATAATCCGGCAGGTCTCGCCACAGCCGCGCAGCTCGACCCCGGCTTCGCCAAGGGCCCCGGCGGCACGCGGCAGAAATTCTTCAGCAATCCCGCGATGGACAAGCATCGTTTCCAGGGCATTACAGACTCCCGGGCGCTGGGTCTTGCCATTCATGACATTATCAACCGCCATCTGCTGATCAGCACTCTCATCAACAAACAGATGGCAAACTCCTTTATAGTGTTTGAGGACCGGAATTCGGGAATTCTCCGAGACAAAACGAATCAGCCCCTCCCCTCCTCTGGGAATAATCAGATCAATGTATTCTTCAAGAGTGAGCAGGACATTGACCGCCTCCCGTTCTGTTACCGGCATAACCTGCACCGCGGCCGAATCAACCCCCTCCGCTTCCAGAACCTCTTTGAGAACCTGTGCCAAAGCGATGTTTGAATGAATTGCCTCTGAACCACCGCGCAGAAACACACCATTGCCGGCTTTGAGACATAGGGCTGCCGCATCAACGGTAACATTGGGTCTTGATTCGTAGATCATCCCAACTACCCCAAGCGGGATTCTCATCCTGCCTACCATTATACCGTTAGGGCGTTTGGCCATCTCCGTAACTTCGCCAACCGGATCAGGCAGAGCAGCCACTTCACGTAGACCACCTACCATGGAATCGATCACTTTATCGGAAAGCTCGAGCCGGTCAAGCATGGCTGCAGATAGCCCCTTTTCCCGACCGGCCTCAAGATCTTTACGGTTCTCTTCTTTGATATAATCGGCCTTTTCGAGGAGGGCATCCGCCATTAACCCCAGCAATCTGTCCTTAGCGGCGGTTGACATTGCAGCTACTTCCCGTGCCGCTCTTCTGGCTTCGGCCGCCATATCTAATACTTGTTTCTGAATCGACATACAATTCCCTCAATAAAATCCTCTAAACCAAACGAATATCTATGTTTTAACCCTCCCGATCAGAGGATCACCAAATTATCTCGATGGATAACTTCGTCGCTATCTTTAAAGCCTAAAATGGACTCTAGTGTGGCAGTGTTTGCCCCCTTCACCTTCTCTATGTCTCTCGAACGGTAATTAACCAGACCAGTCGCTATCTTTTTACCGGACTGATCCAGACAAACCACAGGGGCTCCAACCTTGAAACGTCCACGCACCTCGACAATGCCGGAAGGAAGCAAACTTTTCCCTCCCTCAACAAGTGCCCGGCAGGCGCCACTGTCAATGACCAACTCCCCTTTGGGCTTCAGGGTAAAAGCTATCCAGTGTTTGCGACTCTGAAGTTTCTCCGGTTTGGGCAAAAAGAAGGTCCCGACTTCGTTGCCGGCAAATAGCTGATCGATTACCTCCGGCTGGCACCCGGAACCGATAAAAGAACAGCCACCACCGGCAGCAACAATACCGGCAGCCCTGATCTTGCTTATCATCCCGCCCGTCCCCAGAGCACTCAGAACATTACCCGCCATCTTCTCAACTTTACGGTTAACCTGCGCTACTGTCCGAACTTTTTCAGCTGTATCATCCAGCGAAGGGTTGCCGGTGAAAAGCCCTTCGACATCGGTCAAGCATAGAAAGATATCGGCCTCGATCAAGTTGGTTATCATCGCTCCCAGGGTATCGTTATCCCCGAAGCGCAACTCCTCAACCGAGACCGTATCATTTTCATTTATGATCGGAATTATCCCCCATTCCAGAAGGGTAAAGATTGTATTACGGACATTAAGGTATCGGTCCCGATGGGCAAGATCGTCGTGGGTCAACAGGATTTGGGCCACTTTCTGATCATAATTGTCAAAAATATCCTCATAGGCCCGCATTAGATTGCTCTGGCCAATTGCGGCAATTGCCTGCTTTTCCTTAATGTTGATCGAGTCTTTAGTCAGCTGGAGTTTACGCCGACCGGCCGCAACCGCCCCGGAACTGACCAGAATAACCTCCAGACCCTTCTTCCTTAACGTGGAAAGCTGGCGGGCCAGGCCGTCCATAGCCTCTCGGTTCAGGCCTGCTTCGCCGGTCAGAACCGCACTGCCAACCTTGATAACAACCCGTTTGGCTTTCCGCAGAAAACCGCGTCGCAATTCCATCCCCTCTTCCAAGGGTACCTGAAAAGTCATTTTCCCATCTCTGCCAGTATTTCTGCCAACCGCGCAATCAAACGATCCAGCCCCTCACCTGCTGCCCGTATAGTGACCTGCTCCAGGTCCTTGTCATAAATCCAGAGTGTTTCACCATTCGATATAATCTCCTGCTCATAGGGTGTCTCATAGATCCATCGAAACTGCCCCGGGCGTTTAAACATCATACGACCTAGTGAGGGTTCGACCGTCACCTGTTCGGTATTAATCAGGCGCTGGCTAAAGTTTGCAGAAAAAGAGTCCAGTCTATCGAGATGACTTTTTAGCTGGGTCTGTGCATCGTCTGCAAGTGCGGAGCCCATAACGAGAATAGCCAGTAACAGCAGCAGGTTTTTTAAAATATTAATCATTCTGATCAGGCACCAGTATTTCTCGCGCGCCATTAGAACCTGCCGGACTGATTAAACCAACGGCCTCCATTTGTTCAATCATTCTGGCTGCACGGTTGTAACCCACCTTGAGCTTACGTTGCACACCGGAAATAGAGGCGCGACGGGATTCCATGACAAACTGTACCGCCTGATCATAAAGTGGGTCAGATTCCACATCATCACCATCAAGACTGACACCCTCAGGTTTTTCACCCGGTAACAGGACATCGCTATCCTGTAATATTTCATGCAGATAATCCGC
>JBDLIW010000075.1:0-5826 GCA_039714695.1 Thermodesulfobacteriota bacterium
TCAGGCTGTGATGGAGGGAGGCAGGTCGGTTGACCAGTTTTTATCCCGAATCAGGGCGGAATTTCTGACCATGGCCGATATCTTTGATTTGGCCCTGATGTTCGAAACCCAGGCCATGGATCTATATAGCCGCCTTGCCCGGCAGGCTGAGGAGCCTTCATCCAGGAAACTTTTCCTGAAACTGGTTGAAGAGGAAAAGACCCACCTGGGTTACCTGGAAGCAGAGTATGTCCGGATAATGGATCCGGATTCAATCTTGCGGGAGAGTAATTTATGAAGATAGGAATGGTAGGCCTAGGTCGGATGGGAATGAATATGGCCCGGAGGCTTCTTCAAGGAAATCATGAAATGGTAGCCTATAACCGGACTCCGGTCAAAACGGAAGAGCTGGCCGGAGAGGGGGCGATAGCCTCTTTTTCCCTACAGGAACTTACCGAGAAGCTTGACAAACCGAGGGTGGTCTGGCTGATGCTGCCGGCCGGCAAGCCGGTGGATGACCATATCGACCAGCTGGTGGAACTTCTGGAACCCGGAGATATTATCATTGAGGGGGGCAACTCCTATTATAAAGATGATATCAGGCGGGCAGAACGCCTGACTGAGCACGGGATAAATTATGTCGATGCCGGGGTCAGCGGTGGAATCTGGGGGCTTAAGGTGGGCTACTGCACCATGGTGGGGGGCCGGCGGGAAGATTTTACTTACCTGGAACCGGTTTTCAAGACCCTCGCCCCGACCGATGGCTATATGTACTGCGGAGAGACGGGCGGCGGGCACTTTGTCAAGATGATCCATAACGGGATTGAGTACGGGATGATGCAGGCCTATGGTGAGGGCTTTGCCCTGATTGAGGCCTCAAATTATAAGCAGGTCGACTATGGTGATCTGTCAAAGCTTTGGAACCAGGGCAGTGTAATTCGCTCCTGGCTTCTCGAACTCCTCGAACGCGCCTTCGGTGAAGACCCCAAACTTGATGATCTTCGGGGCTATGTCGATGATTCCGGCGAGGGTCGCTGGACGGTGATGCAGGCAATCGAAAGCGGGGTTTCGGCCCCGGTGATCACCAGCGCCCTGTTTAGGCGCTTTGAATCCCGACAGGACAATGCCTTTGAGAACCGGGTACTGGCCGCCCTGCGCCAGCAGTTCGGTGGCCATGCCGTAAAAAAGACGGATAAATAATCCGATAAAATCAGTTTATTTCCAATGATTTCAGGAGGATGTCCTGGTGGGTGGCGATAAGTTCAGTAATTCGGAGTTTGAAAGCGGGCCGTCCTGCAACTTGACTGCGGTCGATCTGGAACCTTGTACCATCGTAATTTTCGGGGCAACCGGAGATTTGACTGCCCGGAAGCTGATCCCGGCCCTGTTCGACCTTTTTACAGACGGCAACCTTCCTTCTCCTTGTGTGATAGTAGGTTGCGGTCGCACATCTTTGAGCCGTGAGGAATTTGTCGGCCGCCTTCTCAAGAAGGGTCCGGATTTCCTGGCCGGTCATCAACGCTGGCAAGAATTCGCCGCCCTTCTTTATTACCGGGTCATTCAATATGATTCTCCCGAAACCTATAACGAGCTGGGTTCTTTTCTCAAGGAGCTTGACCGCGAGAAAGCCACTGCTGGCAATATCATTTTCGATCTGGCTGTGCCGCCGGCCCTCTATCCGGTAATCGCGGTCAATTTAAGTGAGGTCGGTCTTGCCAGGGAAAAGGAAGCGGGCAGGGGCTGGACCAGGATAGTTATTGAAAAGCCTTTCGGGCGTGACCTGGCGAGTGCCAGGGAACTTGACCAGACCCTTCACCTGGGTTTTGCTGAGCATCAGATATTCCGGATCGATCATTATCTTGCTAAGGAGACGGTCCAGAACACCATTATGTTCCGCTTTGCCAACAGTATTTTCGAACCCCTGTGGAATCGCGATTATATAGATTATGTGGGGATTGTCGCCGCCGAGGAGCTCGGGGTGGAAACCAGGGCCGGTTATTATGAAGGGGCCGGGGTTGTCCGTGACATGTTCCAGAACCATATGCTGCAGCTCTTGGCCTTGATCGCGATGGAGCCGCCGGCCTCTTTTTCAACTAAAGGTATTCGGGACGAAAAAAACAAATTGTTTCGCTGCCTGCGCCCTCTGACTGCCGAGGGACAGGGTGATGCGTTGGTCCTGGGCCAATACGGGCCTGGACAGGTCAATGGCCAGGATGTCCCTGGTTACCGGCAGGAAGTTGGGGTGAACCGTGATTCGCTGACGCCGACCTTTGCCATGATGAGGCTTTATCTGGATAACTGGCGGTGGCAGGGGGTGCCTTTCTATCTGGTTTCAGGTAAGCGGCTGGCGCGGAAAGATACCCGGATGGTCATCCAGTTCAAGGAAGTGCCCCATTCAATGTTCAGGAAGCAGCTTGGCGAAAAGATCAACGCCAATCGCCTTACCCTGGGGGTTTTCCCTGAAGAGGAGATCCGGCTGTCATTTCAGGCCAAGGTGCCGGGGCAGAGGATCTGCATGAGGACCACGGAGCTGGAGTTTAAGTATTATGAAGATTTTACCGGCCCGGTTATGGCGGCTTATGAAAAAGTCCTGTTGGACTGTATGCAGGGCGAACAGATGTTCTTCTGGCGGCAGGACGGGGTAGAACTGGCCTGGGCATTTCTTGATCCCATCCTCGAAGCATGTGAACAATGTTCCGACCGGAGCAGGCAGCTGGGTTTTTATGAAGCAGGTAGTTGGGGGCCGGAAGAGGTTCGTGGTTTATTGAGCAGTCTGATGACTTGAGGGAGATCTGAATTGAACCAGGAGATGTATGAGCTTTCAAATTATGAGAGCCTTAGCTGCCAGGCGGCGGAAATGGTTATCGACAGCGGCCGGGAGGCATTGAAAGACCATGGCTATTTTGCCATAGTCCTGACCGGCGGGCATACGGTCCAGGGCCTTTATCACAGCCTGGCCGAGATTTCTTACCGCTCTGAAATAAAAAGGCTCTGGGCAAAAACTTACTTTTTCCTAGGCGATGAACGCTGGGTTTCCGGGGAACATCCTGACAGTAATGGAGGGATGGTCCGGCGCCTGTTACTGGAGCCGGCCAAGATTCCCGATGATCGGGTCTTTATGATCCCAACAGGGATTGAGACGCCGGATGAGGCGGCAACCATCTATGAGCAGACTATTCGTGATTTTTTTGCCAAACGCTCCCATGGTCGGGGAGGTGAGTTGCCGACATTTGACCTGATCCTGCTCAGCATGGGTATTGATGGGCATGTTGCGTCTCTTTTCCGGGGGACAGAGGCACTGGCGGAAAAGGAACGATGGGTGACGACTTCCAGTCCCCCGCGGGTAAAACCGGTGGTCGAAAGGGTCACTATTACTATGCCGGTAATAAACAAAGCCAATGCGGTAATGATGCTGATTGCCGGGGGGGAAAAACGGGCGATCGCCCGGCATATTATGGCGGAGCCGAAAGAGACCGGCAAGCTTTACCCGGCCGCCCAAGTCAGGCCAGTTGGCCAGCAGATCTGGATGGTTGCTGATGGTTGATAGGAGCTGTTAACGGGATGTTTCAGCAGGTCGTCGGCAGGGGTAAAAAGCGGTTGTAGTAAATAAAAAATACCAGGGTAGTTTTCCAGGGTGCAGGCTTAAGGGGCTGCACCCTTTTTTATTGACAAGCAGGGGAGGTTTTTGAGAAAAAAAAGAAAAGCAGTGATATTTTAGAATTTAGCTGTATTCTTTAAAAGATTCTAGAAGTTTCATTATTATGTTGTTTGTGGTTTACAGCAAAACTGGAAGTTGTAATTATATCATTTGTACCAAAATGATATATCCTTAAAAATGGATGGATACGAAAATGGAAAACAGTCAGGCTCCATCGGTAAACTCAAGTTGTGTTGAAATGGCCGACGTTTCAGGTCCCACGGGCGTTCTTTCGGACATTTTTCGTTTTCTCGCTTTATCGTTGCGCTATCCAGCCGCAGAACTTTTTGACGAAGATTATTTTGCGGCCCTGCGGTCTTTACTGGAAGGGGTAGGCTGGCATGAAGATATCAGTGAACTTGATGATCTCATCGCGGGGGACTCTGATATTATTGAAACCCTGCAGGTCGAGTATACCCGTCTTTTTATCAACGCTGCCCCCCACGTTATCGCCCCCCCCTACGGTTCCGTCTACATGAAAGGCGAGGGCACTATCATGAACCGGTCCACAGAGCGGGTAAGGGATTTTTACCGGCAGCACGGATTTGATTTGGCGGCGGGTAACGAGATTGCCGACCACATCACCTACGAGCTGGATTTTCTGAGCCTGTTGGCTGAGTCGGAAAACCGGGAAGGCGAGGAGGAACTCTTCCTGGGGAAATTCTTCCGGCCCTGGTTCGGGAAGTTCCACAACCAAGTTATAGAGGGAGCGGACCACCATTTTTACAGGGTGGTGGTCCGGCTCATTGATTTCTTTACGAAGGAGGAAGTTTAGCCATGGGTATGAATCTTACGAGAAGAAAGTTCCTGCAGTCAGCTTCGCTGGCAGCGGCCGCCGTGCCACTCTCCAGAGTGGCACCAGCCCAGGCCAGTTTTGTCGAGGGAAAGTTTGCTGCCCCCGGGAGTTTCAAAGAGACAAAGACGGTTACCGGTGGGATCTGTGAAATGTGTTTCTGGCGCTGCCAGGTGGTAGGCAAGGTCAGGGATAACCGGCTGGTTAAACTGGAAGGGAATCCGAAAAGTGTCGATAATGGCAAGAGTATCTGTGCCCGCGGCAACGCCGGTATCCAGTTGCTCTACGATCCGGACCGATTGAAATACCCCCTGAAAAATGTCGGCAAGCGCGGCGCGCCGAAATGGAAAAGGATCAGCTGGAAGGAGGCCCTTGACGAGACAGCCGAAAAACTGAGCAAGATCCAGAAAAAATACGGACCCCACTCGGTAGCCATGTTCCCCCATGGCGCTTCATCGGTATATCCCCAGCAGTTTCTGCAGTTCACCGGCACCCCCAATGTCAGCGCCGCTTCTTTTTACCAGTGCCGGGGAGTCCGGGATATGGCCTACATGACCACCTTCGGGTTCAGCCCGGGTGAAAAAGTTGATATGGCCAATGCCAAGGCGATTCTGCTGATCGGCAGTCATCTCGGCGAGAATGTCCATGTCTCCCATCTCAAACAATACATCAAGGGACTGGAGAACGGCGCCAAGTTGATCGTCGTTGATCCCCGTTTTTCGGCGGCGGCCGCCAAGGCCGATGTCTGGGTGAAGATCAAACCAGGCACCGATACGGCTTTCCTGATGGCGATCATGAACTATCTGGTGAAAAAGAAACTTTATGACAAGAAATTTGTCGCAGATAACTGCACCGGGATGGCAGAGTTCAAAAAAGGCATGGCCCACGCCTCCCTCGATTGGGCGGCGAAGATCTGTGATGTGCCGGCTAAACAGATCAAGGAAGTTGCTAAGATCATTGGTAAAAATGCCCCTAATGTCTCAATTCATCCTGGCCGCCATACCACTTGGCACGGCAACGATTTTCAGCGAATCAGAGCCCAGGCCTGCCTGACGGCAATCCTCGGCGCCTATGCAGTGCCGGGCGGCTTGATCAGGCCCAAGTCAATGAAAATTGGTAAGGCGCCGTGGGCGAAAGGGATATTTGCCGAAGACTGCGATCTGGCGACCTTCTGGCCCTTCAATCCGCCGGGGACTCCTACCGATGCGATTCGCGAGACCAGCATCACCTCCAAGCCTTATCCGATTAAGGCCTGGGTAATGTGGGGCCAGAACCCGATCCAGACCGTGCCCAACCAGGAGCGCACCATCAAGGCTCTCAAAAACATGGACTTTGTCGTGGTAACCGACATTATGCC
>JBDLIW010000076.1:0-5804 GCA_039714695.1 Thermodesulfobacteriota bacterium
AAAAAAAGGTGGTCTACGACAAGGATGTCTTGCCTCAGTCGGCTGAAATTATAGGCCGTTGTCTGGTGTTCCAGGTGCCGATCAAGTTGACCGAAGAGAGATTGCAGCAGATGTGTGCTGCTTTAGAAAAGGCCGCGAGTGCTGTTTGATTGCAGCTTATAGTAGATTTTAGGGGTGCCGGAATCGGCGCCCCTTTTTTATTTGGTGACTAAATCTGTCTTTGTCAGATAGACATCAAAGCGGTTTTTCTTTGTCTTGTATACCAGGTCCGGTTTGGGGCCGGTCAGGGGCGGGGCGTAGGATGGTCTCTTGATCACCGTTCTTGTTAAGGCAATTTTTTGCGCAGCAGCCAGTAACTCGTTGCTGTCGGTATCTTCTCCGATCAGGGTGCGTAAAACCTGCATTTCCTTTTTGACCTGACCGCCTTTGCTGCGGTGGGGATACATGGGATCCAGGTAAACCACATCGGGGTGTTGCCCGGCGGGTAGATTTAAAAGCACCCTCAGGCTCTCTCCTTCAGTGAGGGTCAGCCTCTCCTGCACCATCTTGCCGATATCCGGGTCTTGAGCCGCTCTTTCTAAGCCGTCTGCCAGCAGGGCGGCAACCACCGGATGCTTCTCGATCATGGTCACCCGACAGCCCTGACAGGCGAGAACAAAGGCATCTCTGCCCAGTCCCCCGGTTGTGTCAAGGATAGAAGGCCGGTAGCCGGCTTTTACGCCAACGGCACGGACTAAGGTCTGTTTGCGGCCGCCTCCATGCCGGCGCCGGTAGTCAGCTTTGCCGCTCGTAAAATCCACAAAAACCGGCCCCGGAGCATTTGCCCCGGGTTGCCGTAATTCAAGACGTTGTTCTGTCAAAACCAGTATGAATTCGTAGTTAATATCAGCGGCAGTTGTCAGCGGCAGGGAAAGTTGCTCGGCCAGACATTGGACTTTTTCCTGTTGGACTACTGATTCCGGCGCGATTGCTATGTCGTTAATTGCAGGGGTAATTGTTTTATTCCACTGGTTATGACCGGCTGGGAATGTTATCCTAGACAGCCTTGAGACTATCGAGTAAAAGTGCCATGCATCTGATCTCCTGATAGTAATTTGTAATAGAAAATAAAGGTACGAAAAATCATGGATCCGACCCATAAAAAAGACCCGAAAGTGGTGGCGATAATCCCGGCCCGTTACCATTCAAATCGTTTCGAGGGAAAGCCTCTCGCCATGATCATGGATAAACCCATGATCCAGCATGTTTACGAGAGGGCCCTGGCGGTTGACCTCCTCTCGGAGGTGGCGGTGGCGACCGATGATCAACGGATAGCAGAGTGTGTAAATGGATTCGGGGGCAGGGTAGTGATGACCAGTCCCGATCATGTTTCAGGCACCGACCGGCTTGCCGAGGCGGCCACCCTGCTGGAGATCAACGAGCAGGATGTGGTGGTCAATATTCAGGGAGACCAGCCTCTTTTTGATCAGGAGGTGGTCGAACAGGTGGCCAGACCCCTGCTGGATGACCCGGCTCTGCCCATGTCCACCCTCATCTACAAGATCGTCCGTGAAGAAGAGATTGATGATTCCAATCATGTAAAAACGGTTTTTGATCGGAATGGCATGGCCCTTTATTTTTCGCGGGCGTCAATCCCCTTTCAGCGCAATCCGGACGAACCGGTGGCCCCGACTTATTATAAACATTTGGGCTTTTATGCGTACCGGAAGGGTTTTCTGCATACCTTTGTCGGTTTGCCCGAGGGTGAATGGGAACGATTTGAAAAGCTTGAGCAGTTAAGGGCTCTGGAGTATGGATATCGGATCAAGGTCATTCTCACCGAGCATGATTCCATTGAAGTAGATACCCCCAAAGATCTGGAAAGGGTGGTGGAGTTGTTCAAAAAGGATTAGCAGGTTGTCTTTTCCCTGAGTGTAGCAAGCGTACCTACGTCATCGAAGTCTCCGCTTATCTGCGAGGGAACGAAAGTGACTGCGGCAATCTGGCTGAGATCGGAGTCTCTCTGCGATCGCTTACCTGCTTCGTCGCAAAGCTCCTCGCAGATAAGCGACCAGAGGGAGACTTCGATGACGGAGAGCCCGGCAGGGGTTTGGCTGGTATATTCAATAATATCTAATTGTTAGTGAGGTGTTTAATGCGGAAGAAAATAACGATAATCGGCGCCGGTAATGTTGGGGCCACCGCCGCCCACTGGGCAGCCAGCAGGGGCCTCGGCGATGTGGTCCTGCTTGATGTGGTGGAAGGAATCCCCCAGGGCAAAGCCCTTGACCTGATGCAGGCCGGCCCGGTCGATGAGTTTTCCAATATAGTCACGGGTACTAATGACTATCAGGATTCGGCCGATTCCGACGTGGTGATCATTACCGCCGGGCTGGCGCGAAAACCGGGAATGTCCCGCGATGATCTGTTGGCCAAGAATGTGGCGATCGTTAAATCATGCGCCGAACAGGCGGCCAAATACTCTCCCGATTGCGTGATGATCGTGGTCACCAACCCCATCGATGCCATGGTTTATACCGCATTCAAAGTATCCGGTTTTCCCCGTGAACGGGTGATCGGCATGGCCGGGGTCCTTGACTCGGCCCGCTACCGGACCTTTCTGGCCATGGAACTGGGGATTGCCCCCAGGGACATCAATGCCATGGTCATGGGTATCCATGGAGACAATATGCTACCCCTGGTCCGGCTGGCCAATGTTTCAGGGATTCCGGTGACTGACCTGATTCCCGCCGATCGGCTTGCTGAAATAGTCACACGCACCCAGCATGGTGGTGGAGAAATTGTTAATCATTTGAAAACCGGCAGTGCCTTTTACACCCCGGGCCTCGCCGCGGTGGAAATGGCCGAGGCGGTTCTGGCCGACAGTAAACGTCTCTTGCCCTGCGCGGCATATCTGGAAGGGGAGTTCGGCTTTTCCGGCTGTTTCCTCGGCGTGCCGGCAGTGCTTGGCAGTGGCGGGGTTGAGCGGATAGTCGAATTTGAGCTGAACGCCGAAGAGAAAGAAGCCATGCTCGTTTCCGAGAAAGCTGTGCGGGGGCAGATGGCCGCCACCGGGCTGTAATTAATCTGTTTGTTGGTGTAACCTCTTGTAATGACACAAGATAATGCAACAATAACCTCGCGCGACCTGGGTGATTTCGCAGAGCTGCCAATTGAGGAATTGGTCGAGCGAATAGTTGAATTGTCCCTGGCAGGTCCTCTCGGGGATAAACCCGAAATGGCCGCGCTGTTTGAACAGATTGAGGGCCGGGATACGTCTGGGCTGAATGTCGTGGTGTTCGGTGGCGGTACCGGCTTGTCAAATCTGGTGGGAGGGGACAGTCGCCATCCTGCCTGGCCCTTGTCGCCGTTCCATGGTTTGAAAGAATTTTTCCCGGCCACCAGATCAATTGTCTGCATCACCGATGATGGCGGCTCCACCGGAGAACTGCTCAAGGATCTCGATCTGGTAGCTGTTGGTGACCTGCGTCACGTGTTGTTGTCGTCGGTAAGCCGGAGTATTTTGCACGGGAGATATGGGCTGAACGAAGCCGGTTGCCTGGAAGTTGCCGCTATTATTCATCGCCTTTTTAATTATCGCTTTGCAACGATGCCGACCGATCTTGATTCGCTTTTGGTCTCGGCCGGGATTGACCTGGGCAAATTGCCTGTGGCCATGGGCGAGCCATTGGCTGAACTTCTGGCCTTGTTGTTTTCCGATGAGCGGTTGCAGAAACTTTTGCTGCGGCCCCATTGTCTCGGTAATCTGCTGGTGGTTTCAGCCATCTGTAACCAATCAACCCGGGATGGTTTTGCCAGTGACCCGCAAGCTTTACTGGCGGGATTCCGTTATCTGGCGGAACTGCTGGGGGCTGCCGGAGACGCGGTTCTGCCCTGCACGACCACGCCGGCCCATCTCAAACTGCTATACAGCAATGGGGTGATGGTCAGCGGTGAGTATAAGGCCGGTCATGCCCGCCGCGGTTGCCCGGTGGAAAGGGTTTTTGTCTGTTCGCACGGCGAGCCGCAGGTTCCCGGCCAAGTTCTTGATTGTATTAATTCCGCCGATATAATTATTTTTGCGCCCGGCAGTCTCTACACCAGTATTATTCCTATTCTGCAATTGCCGGCGATAGCCGGGGCCATCAGGGATAATCGCCGGGCACTCAAACTGCTGGTTGCCAACCTGTGGGTCCAGAAAGGTGAAACCGATCTGGTCGCCTGCTCCTCCGGAAGGCGTTTTCATGTTTCTGATCTGATCCTTGCCTATAATCGCAATATTCCGGGAGGAATCAACGGCCTATTCAACCAGGTAATGGTTCTGGGCCTGCAGGATATTCCCGGCAGTATTCTGCAGAGCTATGCCCTTGAAGGCAAAGTCCCTATATACATGGACAGGGACCGGGTCTCAGAATTTGGTTTGATGCCGATTGAAGGACGGATTTTTTCCGAGAGGGCGCTGGAAGAGAAAGAAGTCGTGCAACATGATCCTTTGGCAATGGCGAGGGCCGTACGGGCTGTATGGTGTGTCCGTGACCGGTTGCTGACAACTGAAAAACTTAATCTGCCTGATGCGCCGGATTCTGTGCTGGTCCTGCCGGGGGAATCTTCCACTTCTTCCGCCCGCCGTCTTTCAGAAGTTAAGGAGTTTCTGGGAGAACTGGAAATCGATCAGCCTCTGGAGGAACTGCTGATTGAAATAATCTGGCGCCACCGGGATATCAGCCTGGAGCATCTTTCTTATCTTGAGGGAGTAAAGCTGGTTGATAGTCTTGCCTGGAACAGGCCCGAGGAGTGTGATCGAATATTCTCCTTTTATGACCCGGTAGACAGGCTGATCAAGATCAGAAATGACATCTTCAGTGACAAAGAGAGGTTTGAGCTGGCTTTCCTGGTGGCCCTTGGCGAGTCGCTACTTGGGAACTACGCATCATCAAAAGAGATGCGACCGGTAGAAAATGAAGCCGGATTGCTGGGCAGGGTTTTTCAGCTGACCTTAAGACCGGAGGCAGAGCGTCGGTGTTTCCTGGGCAGCGAGGATCTTCGTGAGTACCTGGAATTGGCCAGGATGACCAGGTCGGAAAAGAATGACCGGATCTACACCAGACTGGTTACCGGCACTGAAGGGTTTACCCCGCCCGGCCTGTTGTTTGGCCTGGTTTACGCCTGGTATCTGGACAATCGCTTTGCGGCCCATATCGAATATAAGATGGCTATCTTGAGAATGGATGTGCCCGACATGATCCCGGAGCAAGTGAAGGTCTGTTCGCGTCGCAGCAAGCTGGTAAAATTTTTCCGCCGCAAGGTTTTCGGGTATTCTGATCGCTATCAGTTATTTCCCTCTGTTTTCACCGGGCCATAAGATTTTGTGGAGTTGCAGCTGCAGCCTGACCGGCAGTTTGTCGGCCAGGAGCCAGTCAGCCAGTTCTGTAGCGTCCAGCAGACCGGAAACCGGTGAAAAATGGATGGGATTGCGGTTGAAAAGCCTTGCTTCTTTGAGCATTGCGGTTGCCCATTCATAATCACTGCGGGACGTGAGGACAAATTTGATTTCGTCGGCGGGATTCAGCAGTCCGAGATTTTCTTTCAGAAAGCGGTCGGCCATTCCGCTGCCGGGGCACTTGATATCCATAATTTTCACCACCTCGGCCGGCACTTTACCGAGGTTGATGCTGCCGTTGGTCTCCAGCAGGACCTTGCGGTCCGCCGCCAGCAACTCTTCCATCAGAGGATAAACATTTTCCTGCAGGAGCGGTTCACCGCCGGTTATCTCCACGGGAAGATTCTTGAAGTCATCGACAGATTCCAGTATTTCGCCGACACCC
>JBDLIW010000077.1:0-5789 GCA_039714695.1 Thermodesulfobacteriota bacterium
ATTGCCGCAACCCATAAGAATCTGGAAAAACTTATTGAAGAAGGATCCTTTCGAGAGGACCTCTATTACCGGATAAGTGTAATCCCCCTGTCTTTGCCTCCCCTAAGGGAGCGAAGGGCTGATATCCCGCTGCTTATAGATTCGTTTATCGGCCGAATCAGGGAAAGGACGGGTAAAAGCATCGAGGGAATCAGCAGGGAGGCCCTTGATCTGTTGATCTCGCGTTCCTGGCCGGGGAACGTCAGGGAGTTGCATAACGTTATAGAATACGGTTTTGTCCTTTGCCCCGGAGGAGTTATAGGGGCTCAGCATCTGCCGGAACCAGCCCGGATCAGCAAGGAAGAAACCCGGCCTCTGCCCGGCAAAGGCGGTGCAGAGCAGAAAGAGGACCTGCGAGGGACTTTGCTTGAGGCGTTGGAGATGACCGGCGGCAATCAGTCTCAAGCCGCTAAAATACTAGGGGTCAGCAGGGTTACCGTCTGGAAAAGGATGAAGAAGTTTGGTGTTGCCCCGGATGATTTTTCGTGACCGGGATAGTTGAGGGTTAAACATTTGCACCGTTTTTCACCATATGTTAGTCAGAGGGACTGGGGCGATTGACTTGCAAGTGAGGCAGCAACAATTTTGGCAGGAATATGAAAGAGGCAATTAACAACTCAGAGCTGGATTTTGATCGGCAGCATATCTGGCATCCTTATTCCACTATGATTTCACCGCCTCCGGTATATCCGGTTGTGGGTGCGAGAGGCTCTCGCCTGATCCTGGCCGACGGCCGCGAACTGGTGGACGGCATGGCCTCCTGGTGGTCGGTGATCCACGGTTATAATCATCCGCGTCTTAACGGGGCGGCCCGGGAGCAGCTGGAAAAATTTTCCCATGTGATGTTCGGCGGACTGACCCATGAGCCGGCGATAGAACTTGGACGACGACTGGTGGCCTTGACCCCGGAGGCGCTTGACCGGGTTTTTCTCTCCGATTCCGGTTCGGTGGCCGTCGAAGTGGCCATCAAAATGGCCATTCAATACTGGCATGCCGGAGACAAGCAGGAGAAGCATAAACTGCTCACCATTCGCGGTGGTTATCATGGCGACACGTTTGGCGCCATGTCTGTCTGTGACCCGGTGACAGGCATGCACGAGATTTTCACCCGTATTTTACCCAAACAGTTTTTTGCCCCGAGACCAGCGTGTCGGTTTGCAGATCCCTGGGATGAGACTGATATTCAGCCCCTTGAAAAGCTGGTTGTTGAGCACCACCATGAGATAGCGGCTTTGATCCTGGAGCCGATCGTGCAGGGGGCGGGGGGCATGTGGTTTTATGCCCCGCAATATCTCAAAGCCGCCCGGGATCTTTGCAATAAATACGATGTTTTGCTGATCGCCGACGAGATCGCCACCGGTTTCGGCCGGACCGGCAAACTGTTCGCCTGCGAGCATGCGGAGATCATTCCTGATATCCTTTGCCTGGGCAAGGCGATGACCGGCGGCTATCTGAGCCTGGCCGCGACCCTCACCACCGCCCATATCGCCGAGACCATATCCTCTGGAGGAGCGGGGTGTTTCATGCACGGCCCAACCTTTATGGGCAACCCCCTGGCCTGCCGGGTGGCGTGCGAAAGTATCGATCTTCTTCTTGAGACTCCCTGGCAGGATAAGATCAGGGCGATTGAGGGGAAAATGCGGCAGGGGCTGCTTCCTTGTACCGGGCTGAAAACGGTAAGTGACGTCAGGGTGCTGGGCGCGATCGGCGTTGTCGAACTCAAGGAACAACCAGACCTGCGCTTTTTGCAGCAGCGGTTTGTCGACAGAGAGGTCTGGATCAGGCCGTTCGGCCGGTTGGTCTACATTATGCCTTCATACTCCATTTCGGACCAGGACCTCGATAAGCTGCTCGGGGTGATGGTTGAAACGCTGGCCGAACTCCCTTCTCCGGGTTGACGGGAAGATATGTCAGCAAACTTCCCTGCTGTCCAGAACGGCTCTAACCCTGGTCAGGAGTTCAACCGGGGAGAATGGTTTGGCTATGAGCTTGGTGCCGGGAGCAACAATGCCCTTGTCGCTGATTATATCCTCTGTGTAGCCTGACATGTAAAGGATCTGGGTGGCTGGACGGACTGTGGCCATTTTTTCGGCCAGTTGCTTGCCGTTCATCCCCTTCATCACTACGTCGGTAAGCATCAGGTCAATCCCTTGAGCCTGGTTGTCGCACAACTCCAGGGCTTCTTCGCCGCTGCCCGCCTCCAGGATCTGGTAGCCGTGGGGGCTGATAATATCCTTCAGCATTTTCCTGATAGTTGGTTCGTCATCGACAATGAGAAGCGTTTCACTGCCGGCTACGGCTGCGTCCGGTCGGGATTTCTGCAGGTCTGCAACAGCAGACTCCGCTAATGGCAGAAAGACCCTGAAGGTGGTGCCTTTGCCCAGGGTACTCTCCAGCTTGATATAGCCATTATGCTGCTTGACGATGCCATAGACCGTGGAAAGTCCGAGACCTGTGCCTTTGCCTTCCTCTTTGGTGGTGAAAAACGGTTCAAATATCAGGTTGCGGTGTTCCGGATCTATGCCTGTGCCGCTATCGGTAACTCTAAGTTGAATATAGGACCCGGCCCGGGAGCCGTCGTTGTTCTTAACGAACTCTTCGCCCATTTCAAAAGTTGAGGTGTCAATGAGAATATCCCCGCCGTCCGCCATTGCATCCCTGGCGTTGATGGCCAGATTCATGATCACCTGTTCAAGTTGGTGCTTGTCGGCGGAGAATAGAGGTAGTTCAGGATGGAGGTCCATTTTCAGGTCAACATCATCCCCGAGGGTGCTTTTCAGTATTTTAGCCACTTCTTCTAAAAGCGGGTTCAACTCCACATTGGCAATCTCCATGGGCTGCTTGCGACTGAAGGCCAGGAGTTGCCTGGTCATCTGGGCAGCTTTCTGGCCGGATTCGTTGATGATCTGAATATTTTCGTACATGGGGTTCTCTTTGCTGAGGCCCAGCATTATCAGGTCACTGTAGCCCAGAATTATTGACAGCAGGTTGTTGAAGTCATGGGCAATACCACCGGTCAAGCGGCCGATGGCCTCCATTTTCTGAGCCTGGAGGAACTGCTTTTCAAGTTTTATCCGGGGGGTGATGTCGCGGACGGTTTCGACCCCGGCTACAATCTTGCCTGCGGCATTATGCACCGGGCTGGATGATACCTCCATGTGGAGAGTGCCGCTTTCAGTTTCAGCAAGGGTCTCCCGTTTATGAACTTTGCCGTCCCTGAAGGTTTTTTTCAGCAAACAGCCATCACAAACCGCGTCTCTCCCATGATATGCCTGGTAGCAGTATTCACCGGTACGGTCGTTAAATTTTTCCTTGTGAATATTGTTCTGGTACAAGATTTTAAAGTTTCTGTCCTGGACGGTAAGGCCGTCTCCCATGGCATCGAGGACAGAGGTAAGTTTGTTTCGTTCTTCAATCAACTCGGTCTCGAAACCCTTTCTTTCACTGATGTCTCGGGCAACGCAGACGACAAACTCCTGTCCGTCCACGGATGTATGGGAGATATGCACCTCAACGGGAAAGGTGGTGCCGTCCTTTCGTCGCCTGGTTCCCGGGAAAACCCCGGGATGGTCTTTCCTGACAAGTGCGATATGGTCATGCCAGGTGGCAATATCGGGAAGTTCCTCTTCGATGTCGAGGATTGACATTTGGCTCAGATCACCACAAGCATAGCCCAGGCTTTCTGTTGCTTTGTTGTTGGCAAAGAGAATCCGGCCGGTTGTCGGGTCAAGAATAAAGAGAGAATCGTTGATCTTGTCGACAAGACTGAGCAGTAATTGCGGATTGAAATGATGGACGGAGGAGTCCGGCTTTTTTCTGATGCCCGACAGCTTTTTGAGCAAAGTCCTGCAAAGCATTTTTATCCCCCTTTTTAAGATAAATATGGCTTTTAGAGACAGATATTGCGGTGAAAAATAATGACTACTGAAATTCTCGGGGTTAAACATAATATATTTTTCAAGAATCCAGTACAGGTTTCTGGTGCTGAATAAGGGGGATGACATTGCAGCGGAGTTGCCCCATTTTTTCTCGGGGTACTTGCGCTGTCTGTCATCAGGCTTTATTAATGTACGTACTTTTGTAGACAGAATTCATATCGGCAATGTCAGCCAGAGAGGGAATGGACAGAGAATTATGGAAAACCAGGAAGCTTTCAAAGAGTTGCAGGTGTGGCTGGAGGGGCAGATCATCGGTCAGGAAAAGCTGGTGGAGCGTTTGCTGATCGGCCTCCTTGCCGATGGCCATCTGCTGGTGGAAGGGGCGCCGGGTCTGGCCAAGACCCGGGCGATCAAATGTCTGGCCGACGGGATCCATGGCAGTTTTCACCGGGTCCAGTTTACCCCGGACCTCCTGCCGGGCGATGTGACCGGCACCGAAATTTATCGTCCCGAGGACGGCAGTTTCCGTTTTCAGCCCGGACCGATATTCCACAATCTGGTATTGGCCGATGAGATCAACCGGGCGCCGGCCAAGGTGCAGTCCGCCATGCTGGAAGCCATGGCCGAAAGGCAGGTCAGTGTTGGGCGGGAAACCTATGAGTTGCCGGAACTGTTTCTGGTGATGGCGACCCAGAACCCTATAGAGCAGGAGGGCACCTACCCCTTGCCGGAAGCCCAGCTTGACCGGTTTCTGATGCATGTGACGGTTGATTATCCAGAGCAGGCAGCCGAACGGCAGATCCTGGCCCTGGCTCGTCGGGAGGCCGGGACGGGGGAAGCGACTGCGCCGACCGCGCTCAGCCAGGAGAAAATCATGGCGGCTCGGCAGGAGGTTCTGGCGATCCATATGGCGCCGGGAGTCGAAGAGTATATCGTCCAGCTGGTTATGGCGACCCGTGCACCACAGAATTATTCGAAGAACCTGGCCGCATGGATAGAGTACGGCGGTAGTCCCCGGGCCACCATTGCTCTTGATCGTTGTGCCAAGGCGCTGGCCTGGTTAAGGGGCAGAGACTTCGTCAGCCCCGATGATGTTCAGGAGCTGGTCCACGATATCCTGCGTCACCGGTTGATCTTGAGTTTTGAGGCCGAGGCCAACGGGATTACTAAGGATCAGGTTATTGATTCGCTGCTGGAACACGTCCCTGTCGTCTGAAATGATAGCTTCTCCGATGACAGAGGTGGTGACCGGCGCCTATTGCGATTTAGAGGAATTGATCCGCTTGCGTTTTGGCGCCAGGGACCTCAAGCTGGGCAGACAGCGCAAGGCCTTCAGCCAGCTGGTCGGCCCCCATCAGACCAGATTTCGCGGCCGGGGCATCGAGTTTGAAGAAGTGCGGGCCTACCAGGCCGGCGACGATATTCGCAGCATCGATTGGCGGGTAACGGCCCGGACCGGCAAACCGCACACGAAAATGTTTCGCGAGGAACGGGAACGGCCGGTCATGCTGATGGTCGATCAGCGGCTGTCGATGTTTTTCGGCAGTAAAACCTGTTTTAAATCCGTGCTGGCCGCCCATACCGCTGCTCTTCTCGCCTGGGCGGCACTGCAGAATAATGATCGGGTCGGCGGCCTGGTCTTCAATGATGAAGGCCACCAGGAAGTAAGGCCCAAGCGCAACGCCCGGAATGTCCTGCGGCTTCTTAGTACCATAGACAACCTGAACCACCAGTTACGTCGGCAGGCGACCCGGGGCGCAGCGGGTATTGACCAGGCTATCGAAGAGTTGCGCCGGGTTACCAGGCCGGGCTCAAACCTTTTCATGATCAGCGATTTTCAGGGCCTCGGGAATGAAGGCCTGAAACATCTGT
>JBDLIW010000078.1:0-5747 GCA_039714695.1 Thermodesulfobacteriota bacterium
TCTGGGCTCGCCGTAAATCAGGGGTAGTCTTTACCGACGTGATGGTGACATTATATACGCGCGGCTCCTTGATCTTGCGCAGGAGCAGGTTGGCAATCTCACTCTTGATATTATCTGCGACCCTGGCCGGCCTGCGGCCTGTTTTTTCGCCGAGTTCGGGCAGGACGAATCTTGATCGGGACTTCTTGGCAACCATTACTATAGTACCCCGGCAACCTCTTTCATCAGGAATGCCTCAATAACATCTCCAACCTTGATATCGTTGAAATTCTCAACACTGATACCACATTCAAAACCAGACTGGACTTCCTTGACATCGTCCTTGAAACGGCGCAGGGAGTCGATCTTGCCGGTATAGACAACCACACCGTCCCGCACCAGTCTGACCTCGGCCTTTCTTTCCACATGGCCGTCGGTTACGTAACAGCCGGCAATAGTACCTGCCTTGGGATGATGGAAGGTCTCCCTGACCTCTACCGTACCGATCAGATCTTCTTCAAAGGTCGGTTCCAAGAGACCGGTCATCGCCAGCTTGATGTCATCAAGGGCGTGATAGATAACGTCATAGAAACGAATGTCGACGTTTTCCTCCTTGGCCAGTCCTTTGGCCTTGGGTGTCGGCCTGACGTTGAAACCGAAGATAAGCGCCTGGGACGCGTCGGCCAGCAGAATGTCCGATTCTATGATAGCACCGGTGCCGCTGTGGATAATTTTCACCTTGACCTCATCGGTGCTGAGCTTCTCAATTGCCGAACCGAAAGCCTCCAGCGTGCCCTGCACATCGGCCCTCAGGACTACTCGCAGTTCTTTTATTTCACCCTCTTCCAGATGCTCGAAAAGATTATCCAGCGAAATCTTGGTGGTGGTGGCCAACTCCTGCTCTCGCAGCTTGATATGCCTCTGACCACTAATGGTGCGGGCCGTTTTTTCATCGGGCACGACGATAAACTCGTCACCCGCTTTGGGTACTCCGCTCAGGCCATGGACTTCGACCGGAACCGAAGGACCGGCCTCGTCAATAACACGACCCTTGTCGTTATGCATGGCACGCACCCGGCCGTAATGTTCACCGACCACGAATGAATCACCGACTTTCAGGGTTCCGTGCTGAACCAGGATGGTTGCCACCGCGCCCCGCCCTTTGTGGAGCTGAGCCTCAACAACCCAGCCCTTGGCATTACGGGCAGAATCAGCTTTAAGCTCAAGGACCTCAGCCTGCAGCAGGATCTGCTCCAGCAGCTCATTGATGCCGGTATTCTGGAGGGCGGATGTTTCACAGAAAATGGTCTGCCCACCCCATTCCTCCGGGGCGAGATCATATTCAGCCAGTTCACCCTTGACCCTGTCGGGATTGGCATTTTCCTTGTCGATCTTATTGACGGCCACCACGATAGGAACTCCAGCCGCCTTGGCGTGGTTGATAGCTTCCCTGGTCTGGTCCATAACCCCGTCATCGGCCGCAACGACCAGGACCACGATATCGGTAACCTGGGCTCCACGGGACCGCATCTCAGTAAAAGCCTCATGGCCGGGGGTATCCAGAAAGACGACCTCACCCTGGGACGACTTTACGTGATGAGCGCCGATATGCTGGGTGATCCCGCCAGCCTCTCCGGCCGCCACATCGGTCTTGCGGATAGCATCAAGGATGGAGGTCTTGCCGTGATCGACATGGCCCATGACCGTGACAACCGGCGGCCGGGGCAACTCGTCCCCGCCGACATAGCCCTCCTCAAGGTTGATTACCGTCTGCTCCCCGGTTTCACCCTGCTCGACTTCATAGCCGAAATCACTGGCAACCAGGGTGGCCGTATCGATATCCAGAGCCTGATTAAGGGTTGCCATAACCCCGAGTTTCATGAGGTTGGCGATAAGCTCATTGGATTTTATCCCCATCCGGTGGGCCAGATCCCCCACCGAAATTGTATCGAATACCTTAATTCTTTTCTTGATCGCCTTGGTCTCTGCGGCCGGCTCATCTCCATGACGTTTAGCTTTTTTACCGCCATGGCGAAGACGCCCGCCCATGCGCAGATTCCCGGAGAGGCGACCGCCAAAGGCATTTACATCTTCCATGTCGACATCGACCCGGCCCTTGCGTTTACCGCCTCCCTTCTTGACCCGCTCCCGGGAAGGATCAGGGGAGAACTTGACATACCTTTTGCCTTTCTTGCCCTTATCCTCAGACTTGGGAGCACCCGCACCACCGCCGGGCTTGGGCCTTGAAAAGCCGGGGGCTCCTGCACCTGCAGGCCTGCCACCATTCCTGGCAACTCCTTTGCCTTTCTTTTCACTCTTTTTGGGTCTGGCCGGTCTGGCCGGCCGTTCTTCGGGGATGACGATCGCCGCCCTCTTGATAACCTTGGCCAGGCCGGTTCTTTTCTTGGGCGGTTCGGGCGTGGCCTCTTCGGGTTCTTCAGCAGCGGCAACAGGCAATTCTTCCGTCACAGCTTCCCCTGCTTCCGGAACGGCCTCTTCTTCCACCGGCTCCGGGGCTTCCTCGACAACAGGCTCTTCTGATATCTGCTCTGCGGTTTCGGGGGCCTCGACAACTTCTTCCTCGGCTTCCTTGTCGGCTACCCGTTTCTTCTTCGGCTTTTCTTCCGCAACTTCCTCGCTTACAGTTTCTTCGACAGTAGCTTCATCTGTCGCAACTTCTTCTTCGGCAATAGGCTCTTCGGCAACAGGTTCTTCGGCAATGGGCTCTTCGGGCTCAGCCACGACCTTCTTGGTAGTCCGGCGCCTGATAATGGTGGTCTTGCCCTTGGCCTGGATCCTTTTCCGTTCCGTCGTTGTCTCGATCAGACCCAACTTCTGACGTATATCGTCGGCGACAGCCGCATCCAGCGAGGAACTGTGGGATTTAACGTCATAGCCCATCTCAATGAGCTTTTCCGCCATATCCTTGCCTTCAATACCGATTTCTTTCGCCAACTCGTAAACTCTGACCTTCGCCATTATTAACTCCCAAACTATCAACACCCGTTTCGGGTTGGTTTTTACCTTCGCAATAAAATCAGACCCGTTCCCGCTCACCGCCGAAATGAATCGATCAGCTGCTGAACTGAGCCGCAGTCTACCTTCTCAGTGCGGAAAGCTCTGGCAAGCTTCCCTTTTTTTCCGACAAAACTCTTAAGACAAGTCCTGTCGGAGCAACAATAGGCCCCGCGACCGGACTGTCTGTTATATTTATCAGGAACGACTTCGCCATCACCATTAACTGCAAAGCGAAGGAGTTCCTGCTTCACTCTTTTTCTGCCGCAACCTTTGCATGTCCTTAAGGGAACATCCGTAAGATCAGGAGAAGGCCTGCCACTTACCATCTTACTCCTGATCAGCGGCAGCCGCCTCAAGCGCGGCAACAAGCTCCGCTTTCTTCAGCTTGCTTACCCCGGTAATCCCGGCAGCACTGCACATCTCCCGAAGTTCGGCGTTGGTTTTGCCTTTCAGATCACCACCAACCGGTGCTTTCTCTTCCCCGGCCTCTGCCGCATCCTCATCACCAGCGTCAGAACTTTCTTCAACCGCCGGCGCTGGCACAGCCGCTGCTGCGGTAATGATTTTTGTCGCCTCTTCTTCAGAAAGACCAAGCTCAAGAAGCTCGGCAACACCACTTTCGGCCAGTTCCACGCAAGAGGTAAGACCGGCATCATAGAGCCGCTCAGCAAGACGGTCTTCTACGCCATCCACCGCCAGCAGTGACTGGTAGCCATCTTCCATGAATTTGGCATACTTGGTCTCACCCTTGACGTCAATATTCCAGCCAAGCAGCTTGGAAGCGAGCCTGACGTTCTGCCCCTGTCGTCCGATTGCCAGAGACAACTGGTCATCCGGGGCAACCACCAACAGGGTTTTTTTCGTCTCATCAACAACGACCAGTGAAACCTGAGCCGGAGCAAGAGCATTGGAAACAAAGCGGGCCGGATCCGGGCTCCAGGGAACGATATCGATTTTCTCACCCTGAAGTTCCTGGACCACGTTTTGGACCCGGGAGCCTTTCATCCCGACACAGGCGCCTACAGGATCGACGTCGGACTCGGATGAAGAAACGGCAATCTTGGCCCGCGAGCCGGGCTCGCGGCAGACACCCATTATCTTGACCACTCCTTCGGCTATCTCCGGGACTTCCTCGGTAAAGAGCTGCGCCAGGAACCGTTCATCTGTACGACTGAGCACCAGCGGCGATTCTTTGGTGGTGTGCTTGACCTCCAGCAGATAGGCTCTGATCCTGTCCCCCTGGCGGTAAGACCTCCTGGGCATCTGCTGACTGGCCGGCAACATGGCGTCGGTCCGGCCCAGATTGACTATAATATTGCCGCGCTCAAAACGCTGGACAATACCATTGATAATCTCCCCTTCCCTGGTTTTATACATCTCGTAGACGACATCACTTTCGGCGTCCTTCATCCGTTGGATGATAACCTGCTTGGCCGATTGCGCCGCAATCCGCCCCAGATCAGCAACATCATCCATTTTCGAACCGATATCGTCACCCATTTCAACATCCGGGTCAAGGGCAACAGCCTCAACCATTGCGATTTCGACCTGCTCGTCTTCTACCGTCTCGACAACCGTCCGAAACTGAAAGAGCTCGATCTCGCCAAGTTCTTCGTTGTAGCGGACTTCCATGTCACGCCTCAGACCGAATTTCTTCCTGGCCGCCTGCATTACGGCTTCTTCCAGGCCCTCGATCAGCAGCTCTTTATCGATACCCTTATCTCTGCTGATCTGATCAACAATTCTGCTCAACTCGGAAAACATAATCTATCTCCACAAACCATTAACCGCCCCTGCCTGATCCTGAAATTATCGGGATACGGTTATATATATCAGAAATTAAAATTCGATTACCAGCTTTGCCTTCTTAATTTCATCAAAAAAAACGACTTTCTTATTACCATCAATATCAAGCGCGACCCGATCTTCTCCGACCTCGACTATCAGACCTACCAGTGCCTCAGACCCGTCCTTCATGACGATGCGAACTTTTTTGTTTGCACACCTGGCAAAATCGCGTTCGTTTTTCAACCGCCAGTCAAGCCCCGGGGAAGTCACTTCCAGGTTAAAGGCCTGCTCAATGACATCCTCGACCTCCAGCAGATGGCCGACTTCACGGCTGACCCTGGCGCAATCTTCAAGCCCGATACCGGATTCTTTATAAATGACGATCCGCAACACCTGGCCGTGCTGTTCACCCCGGAACTGTACTTCAACCAGCTCATAGCCCAGATCAACCAGAACGGGGTCAATCAGTTCACTTATCTGCTGTACCACCGGGTCCAGATTTTCCATAAAACAGCCGCCGCATACAAAAAAAAAAGCGGGCACCTTCCGGCCCACTTTCCCTTTGACAGAAAAGATTTTCAATGGTTGTGCCATCCATCACACAACCTGCACGGCGGGCATCCAGCTATTGCCTGCCGAGGGCGAAAACTCCACCCATCGCCCCTGCTACATCCATCCGGGGCAATCAAGCCGAAACCGGCTGGAGCGGGAAACGGGGTTCGAACCCGCGACCCCAAGCTTGGGAAGCTTGTACTCTACCAACTGAGCTATTCCCGCACCAAGACGGCAATATACAGAATAATCCTGATATGTCAAGGGGATAAAAACCATACCCGGGCTATGAAAATCGGTATGGGCAAAGGGATAAGATCAAAACCGGCTGTCAGGCTACAGCCGGTCAATCAGGCAAGAAAGCGCACCCGAAACTACCAGGAAAAGTGTCAGTTAGAGGATGCTACTGA
>JBDLIW010000079.1:0-5693 GCA_039714695.1 Thermodesulfobacteriota bacterium
TTTCATATTGTTCTCCTTTGTCTATCTAGTGCCCGTCCATGAATGGCCTTTTTGCCCGATAACTTTGTCGCTTCAGGGTCGGAAAATGCTCACGTACGGAAGTACATTGCGCGTTTTCGACATCTTCGCTCCTCGTTCTCAGGCAAAAATCCTCATTTCTGGACAGACACTACTTGAACATTTCAATATAGTTTTCATATCCTTCGGCAATCAGTTTCTCAGCCGGGATGAAACGCAGGGCGGCTGAGTTAATACAGTAACGAAGTCCGGTCGGTTGCGGGCCATCAGAGAAAACATGGCCTAGATGCGAATCTCCCTGCCGGCTGCGGACTTCGGTTCTGGTCGTGAAAAATTTCCGGTCCTTTTTTTCGGTAATATTGGCCGGAACCAGAGGTTTTGTAAAACTGGGCCAGCCGGTGCCGGATTTATATTTGTCAAGCGAACTGAACAGCGGTTCGCCGGAGACAATGTCGACGTAAATGCCTGGGGTTTTGTTGTCCCAGTATTCATTGTTGAAGGCCGGTTCGGTACCGTCTTTCTGGGTAACGTGGTACTGGAGCGGGGTCAGTCTGCTTTTTAATTCCTTCTTGTCGGGGATTTTTATACTGGTTCTCTCTTTTCCCCAGATTTTATCGAGGAAGCGGTCCCGTCCTGATCCTCGGCGATAGAATTTATAGCGCAGGGGATTTTTTTTGTAATAGTCCTGGTGGTATTCTTCGGCAGGATAAAATACGGCGGCGGGTAGGACAGGGGTAACGAGTGGTTCGCTAAAGAGATTACTCGCCGCCAGTTCCTCCTTGGAGCGCTCGGCCTGTTCCTTCTGGTTCTCATCGTGGTAAAAAACAGCTGAAGTATAGGAATGACCGCGATCGACGAACTGGCCGCCATCGTCGGTGGGGTCGATTTGTTGCCAGAAAACATCCAGAAGTTCTTTATAGGTCACCTTCTCGGGGTTATAGATGATTTCCACTGCTTCTATGTGACCGCCTGTCCCGTAGGTTTTATAATTGGGATTGCTGCCGGTCCCCCCTGTGTAACCGGAGGTGACGGATTTTACCCCCGCCAGTTTTTCGAATGGTTTCTCCATACACCAGAAACAGCCTCCGGCGAAAGTGGCTTTTTCAAGGGTCGCACCGCTGCTTTCCCTGGAAGGCGCAGCAAGGGAAAAGATCATTAGTAAAGGTATTGATAAGGCTATGACGGGAATATACTGAATAAGGTTTCTCATCTCGTGCTCCTTGGGTTTCGTTTTATTTAACAGTAATCATTATTGTGGCTATGTGCAGCAGCCGAATGTTAGAAATCAGCTAATAAAGATGATGTTTGCGGCAGGACCTTTTTCCGGTTATCTTGGCGCTTCCGTTATTTTATGAACACGATGGCGAGGTTAATGAATGGAAGTCAAAGAACAGATTGCCAGCAGGGACTATTCGGCCCTGGATATCCCGGAAATTCTCAGTCTGATTTTCCACCCGGTGTCAGAAGTGCGAAGTGAACTACCACCAGGGTGTATCGATTATGATGTTCCGGTTGGCGACGGGGTTAAGGTCGGAGTCCGCTGCCATCTGCCGGAGCAGGATGATGCCCCCAATATAATTTTCTTTCACGGCAACGGTGAGTTGGCCAGTGATTACGATACAGTCGGTCCGTCGTATAACGAGCAGGGGCTGGGCTTTATTGTCGCCGATTTCCGGGGTTACGGCTGGAGCGGCGGCGAGCCGACGGTGAGCGCAATGCTGAAGGACAGTCGCGAGATATTCGATTTCATTAAAGGAAAACTGACTGAAATGGGCAGAACCGGTAAGCTCATTGTGATGGGCCGGTCCCTGGGGTCGGCGTCGGCCCTTGAACTGGCGGCCCTTCGGCAAGACGAATTGGCGGGGATTATAATTGAGAGCGGTTTTGCCAATACCTGTCCATTACTGGCAACTCTGGGAGTGGACTGCGACGCGCTGGGGATTAAAGAAGAAAACGGCATCGGTAATCTCCCGAAGATAAAGGATTTTCTCAAGCCGATTCTTATTCTCCATGCCCAGAATGACCAGATAATTCCCCTGACCGAGGCGGCGGCTCTCCACGCGGAATGCGGTGCGGCCGCCAAGGAATTGCAGATGATCCCGGGCGCCGACCATAACAACATTCTAGAGAAGACCGGCAGGATGTATTTTGAGGTGTTGGCCCAATTTGTCCGCAAGACCGGTCGGCCGGCGAGAAGGAAGAAGAGCGGAGTCCGCTAACCCGGAGCTTTCCCGGGCCGATCTTGTCCGATCTTCTGCGTCATCAGGTGTTCAGCATACTTGAAGTATGGCTGAACACCTTCTTCCTTGTGTATCAACCATCTCGGCCCGGGAAATCTCTGGGTTTCATCCTGGTGTTTGGTGTTTTTTTCGTCATTGCACCCTCGAGGGGCACCTGGCGAGAGAATGGTAATGACCGAAGCAATCTATCAGTCGGACATGTCATTTCGAGGAGTATACGACGAGAAATCTTATCTGCTTCCGGTTCCGGTAATCGTCAGATAGTGTTTTTCAGTAGGTAATCGAGTTTGACGTTGGCCAGGGAAGAGAAGATCGTTGATTTTATCGTTTCGTCCTTCGCATAGATCGATTCGAGCAGATCGCGGATTTCTTGTCGCTTTGAGGTGCCGGAAAGGGGGCAGGGGTTTGCTACCGGGGTTATTTCGAGCTGTCGGCCCAGTTCTTTGATGGCTTCTTTCTCCAGGTAGGCCATGGGGCGGATCAGGGACAGTCTTCCTTCGAAAAGGTCCTGGCGAGGCACCATGGTGCTGAGATTTCCTCCGTACATCATGTTGATATAGAAGGTTTCGATAATATCCTCTTTGTGATGTCCCAGAGCAATTTTGGTAAAGCCCTTTTCCTGGGCGAGATCGAAAAGCCGGTTGCGTCTCCTTCTTGAGCAGTGGAAACAGCCACTCTTGCCGTCTGCATCTTGCATGGCCTGCGGGCCGATATCTGTTTTCTCGATCAGGTAGCTGACCCCCAGCCGTTCAAGCTGGACATCGACCATTTCCGCTTCTGCTTCCCCGAAGCCCATGTCCAGATGGACAGCCAGCAGCTCGTAGCTGATCGGGGCCTTTTTCTGCCAATGCTTGAGGATGCTGAGTAGAACCAGACTGTCGACCCCACCCGATACAGCGATCATTACCCGGTCATTGTCGGCCAGCATCGCGTAATCATGCATGGCGCGGCCGATGAGCCGGTTGGCTTTTCGGTTAAGTTCTATCATAATCGTGTCGGATAAATGGAAAGAGGACGACTTTACTTGATCGAGGACTTGTCTTTGAGATCCTGGCATTTATCGAATCGGTTCCGAACGGCCTTTTCGGTCATATCCTCGACGGTGATCCATTTGAACCCGCGCTTCCGGGCCTGGGAGAAGTCGAGAATGTTCTCGGCAAGAGACTGCTGCGTCTCATCGTAACGCCCGGAACAGACCAACTTATCTTCCGGAGTCTTGAACAGTCGGAAATTGAAGGCCAGCGAGGCAGGGTCAGTGGCTGAAAATTCACTACCGACCCGCTGCCGGTAACGCTCCAGGGTGACGATCAACATCCCATTGCTGTCCATTTTTTCCGCCACGGACTGGGCCAGGGTCAGTCTGCTGCCGGTTGCAGAATCGAGCACCGCCTGAAACTGCTCTTTGGTTAAAATGACCACCTGGCGAGATTTGCCGAAGTATTTTCCCACCACCTGCTTCAAGGTCTCTAAACCGCCGGTCGGTTGCTCGGTGCGGTCCCGGATCGGCAATACCACCAGCTTGTCAATTTCCTGGGCCTGAAGTGGTCCGGTCATGGACAGAAGGATCAGCCCGAAGGACAGTATTGCTGTTATTCTAATGATCATGGCAGCTCTCTCTTTTTATGCTCTACAGGGAACCTTTGGAAGAAAGTGGGCCGTCGACCCTCGGTTCCTTTGATGAGGCCATGTCCAGAGTTCGTCCCAGCGACTTGAATATGGCTTCCAGAATATGGTGGGTGTTCTCGCCGTGTGCCACTTCCACATGCAGGGTAAGGCCGCCGTGCAGGCTTAAAGCCCGCAGGAATTCCTGGACCAGGGCGGTGTCGAACCTGCCCACTTTCTGGTCTTTGATATCGGCTCCGTAGTGGAGATAGGGTCGGTTTGAAAAGTCGCAGGTGGTGCGGACCAGAGTCTCGTCCATTGGTACGGCGCTGTTGCCGTAGCGTTTGATGGCGCTGAAATCTCCCAGCGAGTTCTTGACGGCCTGGCCGAGGCAGATGCCGAGATCCTCAACGGTATGGTGGTCATCGACCTCTATGTCTCCCTTTGCCGTTACGGACAGGTTAAAAAAACCGTGGACGGTAAACAGGGTGAGCATGTGGTCCATGAAGGGGACCCCGGTATCAATGTCGGCGTTACCCTGGCCGTCAATCTCCAGGGACCATTTG
Organism: Thermodesulfobacteriota bacterium; assembly: GCA_039714695.1. Taxonomy (GTDB): domain Bacteria; phylum Desulfobacterota; class Desulfobulbia; order Desulfobulbales; family JAGXFP01; genus JAGXFP01. Next base: position 4,427 of record JBDLIW010000079.1, read on the forward strand.
ATGTCTGTTTCTCGGGTTTGGCGCGAATCCTTATTTGCTCTGGATGCTGCTGAACTCATCATGTTCTCCTGTAAACGAGATATTATCTGTAACGGGCCGGAAAAATCCTTGGAAATGAACAATTTGTAGTTTAATTGAAAGGCTTTCCGGTAAAAAAGCAAGTATCATGGAAAGGATAACATTTACAATATTTATCGCAAAGAATTTATCAGACTGCCGCCACCAAATACAATTGGATTATTAGCTGGCGAAAATACAAGAGAAAATAGCTTTTTTTTGTTGACATGATTGAGCACCTTTGTGTATATTCGCTCCTTTTGAAGCCATAGGGCTGCAGTGCGGGAATAACTCAGTGGTAGAGTGCAACCTTGCCAAGGTTGAAGTCGCGAGTTCAAATCTCGTTTCCCGCTCCACGAATTTTCAAGGTTCGAACATGTTTCGGGCTTTTTCATTTTTTAACGATGATCTTCGGAGTGTCGTAACAACAGTTTTAGAGGTTTGCAATAATGAAGACTTACCTGACCCCGGTCAAAGAGATTGATAAAAAATGGCTTATCGTCGATGCCAGCGGCAAAGTACTTGGACGCCTGGCCACCGAGATCGCCAGCCGTTTACGCGGCAAGCATAAGCCCACCTATTCGACCTTTATGGATAACGGGGATTTCGTTGTGGTTATCAACGCCGAAAAAATTGAATTGACCGGTAAAAAGTGGGACGATAAAAAATACTATCATCACACCGGTTATATTGGCGGCATTAAAGAAGCAACCGCCAAAGAAGTTCTCGAGAAAAAACCGACCGACCTTATCTTTAAGGCAGTTAAAGGCATGCTTCCCAAGAACAGCCTGGGTCGGGCTCAACTGAAGAAACTTAAAGTTTATGCCGGGGCGGATCATCCCCATACTGCCCAGCAGCCGGAAAAACTCGATATCTAATTAAACCTTACGGGTTGGAGAAATAAGAGATGTCTGAAAGTCATTACGCTACAGGAAGAAGAAAAACAGCCGTTGCCAGGGTTTGGCTGACGCCCGGTAAAGGCAAGGTTGTCGTAAACCGCAAATTTACCATCGATGAGTATTTCGGCGGTGCTGACGATTATAACAAGAAGATCGAAAAACCACTGGTTCTCACTGAGACCAACGGTAAGTTCGATGTTATGGCCACCGTCAAGGGCGGCGGTAAAAATGCCCAGGCAGAGGCTTTGCGCCATGGCATTTCCCGGGCGCTGCTCGGAGTTGATGCCGACAATCGCCTGTCTCTCAAGAAG
>JBDLIW010000080.1:0-5598 GCA_039714695.1 Thermodesulfobacteriota bacterium
TATCATGAACGTGATGATCATGGCGGTTTACGAACGGATTAACGAGATCGGCACTATTTCCGCCATCGGCACCCTGCCCGGCAAGATTCTCGGCCTCTTTCTTGCCGAAGGCTTGTTGCTGGGTATTCTGGGGACCGCGATCGGCACGGTTATCAGTCTGGTCAGTATTGGCCTGATGAATGCCTCCCAGATCAGTTTTGATTTTGGTCGCCAGACCGGCCTGGTGCTGTCGCCCACTATTGCGGCAAATGAGGTGGTCACCGTAGTGCTGGTGGTTATCGGCATCGCGGTGCTTGCCAGCCTGCAGCCGGCCTATAAAGCGGCAAAGATGGATCCGATAACGGCCCTACGCCACGTATGATGGCGTCGTAGCTGCCCAGCGACACCCATCTTCGCACGATCAGCCCGACTCGCATAGGTAAGCTATAGCTCGTCGGCCTGCTTGCACGAATCTGGGTGCCGCTGAACAGCTACTGGTTTGGCGGGATGACTGTAAAAAGACATGGTAAATCCAGGTATACGGGAGATTTGAATATGTTTAGTGAAAATCGGTTGTTTAATAAAAATATTTTTATGGTGACCATTGCCATAGTTGTTTTCGGTTGTTTTGCCACGGCGGCCCTGGCCCTTGACGGTAATGCGATCCTTAAGCAGGTCGATAAAAACCTGCAGCCGGAATCTTATGAGATGTACCGGAAGTTGATCAATATCGAACCGGATGGCAGCAAAAAAGAGTTTGTTCTCTATTCGGTAAAGAAGGGCCAGGACAAGATGGTGGCTCTTTTTCTGTCGCCGGCCAGTGAGAAGGGGCGCTCGACCCTGCGGATCGGTGAAAACATGTGGCTCTATATTCCCAACGTGGGGCGACCGATCAGGATCACCAGCCTGCAGTCGGTGGTGGGTGGGGTGTTCAATAACTCCGACATTCTCCGTCTTGATTACGGGGCTGAATATGAGGCGGAAGGCGTTACAGAAGAAGGGGGCAAGTATATTCTTGACCTGAAAGCCAAAACTGCGGCCATTGCCTATGATCGACTCAAGATGGTGGTCGACAAAAAGGCGATGGTGCCCACCACCATCGAATGCTATGCGGCCAGTGGTATGTTGATCAAAACCCTCTACTATAAAGAACCGAAGGATTTTGGCGATGGGATGGTCCGGCCCTCGGTGCTGGAAACCGACAGCCCCCTGTATAAGGGTTATAAGTCGGTGATGGTCTATGCCAAGATCAAAAAGAAAGCCTTGAAGGACGAAGTTTTCAGCCTCAATTATCTGCCCAGGGTAGATGAACTGCGATGAGCAGCGTTTTTTTTAATCCCTTTCAGAGCAGAACAGCTTTCTGGTTGCTGGCTTTTTTGCTGATCGCCTTGCCGTTAAGGTCAGATGCGGCAGAAGAGTACAGTTTCGACCTGGAAGAATTTGAGAAGAAGACCTTTGACTGGGGCGGTTATGCTGAACTGAAGTGGGACCATCTTGAGCTCGATCAGGATGCCGCCTTTTATCGGCTCAATTTTTACCGGGATCCCCGTTCCTCCCTTGATCGCTTTACTTCCATCCTCCAGTTGGACGGCAATCTGGATGGGGGAGCAGTTACCTTTAACTGGCGGCTCCAGGCCATGGCCCAGCAGGATCAACTGGCCTGGGCGGACCAGCTTGATGTCTTTGAAGCATACGCCAGTTACAAACCGAGGCCTGAGGTTACTGTTGACCTCGGTAAAAAGGCCTTCAAATGGGGTAAAGGTTATGCCTGGAACCCGGTCGGTTTCATCGCCCGGCCCAAAGACCCCAACAATCCGGAAGAGGCCCTGGAAGGGTATATCGCCGGTGGACTGGACCTGATCAAGAGCTTTCCCGGCGCCCTACAGACCATCGCTTTGACTGCGGTGGTTCTGCCGGTATCGGATGATCTTAATGAGGATTTTGGGGTGGCCGACAATGTCAACCTGGCGGCCAAACTCTACCTGCTCTATCGGGACATCGATATTGACCTGCTCTGGTTCACCGGCAACAGTCGTTCCACCAGGTATGGGGCCGATTTTTCCACAAACCTGGCGACGAATTTCGAGATCCACGGTGAAGTGGCCCATACCCCGGCCCAAAAGAGCAAAGTCTTCACTCCGAGCGGAGTTCTGTCGGTCAGGGAAGAAGCCGACACCAGCTATCTGCTTGGTATCCGTTATCTGACCGAGAATGATCTCACCGCCATTGTCGAATTCTATCATAACGACGATGGTTATAGTGAAGCCGAGATGGACCTGTTCTTTCAGCTGGTGGCCGATGCCAACAGCCAATATCTGGCCACCACCACAGATGCTCTCTATCAGCAGGCCCAACTGGTCAGCCAGAGTGGTTACGGGAAACCGCAGTCGGGGAGGAATTATCTGTATGCCAGGCTCACTCAGAAAGAGCCTTTCGATATCCTTTACCTGACCCCGGGAGTTACCGCCATCATCAACCTTGACGACAACAGCTATTCGATCAGTCCGGAGGCGGTCTACAGCGGTTTCAAGAACTGGGAACTGCGGCTGCGGGGTTCGGTGATCAATGGCGGCTATTTTACCGAGAACGGAGAAAAGCAGAACAGCAGCAAGCTGGAGTTGCGAGTGCGATATTTCTTTTAGCCCGCATTCCTCATAGTCCGAGATAGCCGCATCTATTTTGTCGCCTGGTATTTGGCATATACATATATAGCCAAACACCAGGCTCCGCGTATCTGCAACTATCTCGGACTATGAGAAATACGGTGAGCCCGAATATTTCATGGGTCGAGGTGAGTGGGAAATTTGGGTCAGCCAATGATCCAGATGGCAACGTCGCTAACGTTGGCCAGCACCCGGTCTGAGACCCCCTGGAAGATGCCCTTGCTGACATCTTTGTGGCGGCGGCCCATGATAATGGTCCCGTAATCGTCATGTTTAACGTGGTGAACGATCATCTGACCGGGCTCTATGCCTGATTTGCTTTTCAGTCGATGCAGCCTGTCGGGGGAGAATCCAGCCTCTTTGAGGATCTGTTCGGGGGCGGAAAAATGGAAATGGCCGTCATCATCTCCCTTGAGATGTTCATCACACCATTCCTGGCCCCATTTTTTATAAAAATGTTCTTTCGGGGTGATCTTTTCGCTGGCTAGCATTGAACAGGAATGAAAAAGAGTGATTTCCACTTCAGGGTTGTCTCTGACCATAAAGGCGAGATGATCGGCGGCATTCAATGTATGAGGTGAGCAGTCTACTGGGAAAAAGATCTTTTGCGATTTGACCTGGCCGCTTATCACCCAGACCGGCAGGCCATCATTTTTAGTCAATATCTCTGTCGAAACGGAGCCGGCAATCATCTTCTCCAGTCGGCCCAGGTCTTTCTTGCCGATGATGAGCGCATCGTAGAGACCGGCTTTAGCCTCTTGCATAATATCGGCAACAATACTGATCCGGGAAAGTCGCACCGAGATCTCGATCTGGTCCTCGGAGAATCCGCCCTCGAGAATTTTCCTCTGGGCTTTCTCAAGATGGGATTTGCCGGCGAGAAACCTTTTCCGGGTCGCATTGTCGATGCTTGACAACATGTCTTTCTGGTCCAGCCAGTCTTTGGCGGCCTGGGAGGTAGAATGGGAAACAATACTTAAGAGATGAAATTTAATTTCCGGTTGCTGAGCAAATAGCTCACAGAGATAGCTGACAATGTGCTGGGAATATCTGGACGGGTCTACTGCCACCAGGATTTTTCGTTCCACAATGATCTCCGGTTGTTTGCAGGACACAATGGTTTACGGTTCAAAGTTCCCGGTTAATAAAGAAAACAACCTTGAACCGCTGAACTGTGAACCTCTTACCTTCATGTTGGTACGCAACGGCCCCTGTCAGGGGCAAACCAAAGCCGGGTCCTTTGGCCCGGATTCTTTACTGTATATAAAAACAGCAAGAGAAGTATATTTAATAAATCAGGATTAAAACCATGTCACAGAAAAAAACGAGCCGAAAAAAATCAAAATTTGAAGAAATCTGCTGCCGGAAGCCAAGCCAGTTTCTCATGTCATTATTGCTGCCGCTGGTGGTGGTTGGCGGCTACTTTTGCCCGAGAATCGGCTTTGTCGTCCTGGGCTTGATAACCATATTCATGATCCTGGCCAGTCAGCGGGGGCGTTTTTATTGCGGTTGGCTCTGCCCGATGGGCGCCTTCCACGAACGCTTCCTCTCCCTGGTTAGTCTGCACCGGCCGATCCTGCCGGTTTTTAAATCGAGTTGGTTCCGCTGGCTGCTTTTCGTTCTGATGATGGGCTTGATGTCATTCAGGCTTTTCACGGCCTGGGGATCTCCCCAAGCCATTGGCGGGGTCTTCCGGATGATGTGGATCCTCTCAACGGGGATAGCTATCGGTCTGGGGCTTTACTTTAAACCGCGGGTCTGGTGTACGGTCTGCCCGATGGGTTCCATGCAGGGCATCAGCAGCAAGAACACCTATCTATTGACCGTGGAAGATTCATGCGTCCAATGCAAAAAATGCCAGAAGGTTTGCCCGATTTCCACCTACCCAGGTGATTTCAGGCAGGAAGAAGGATTCGGCCGGGTCCCCAGTATTGAATGCTTGCGCTGCTCAAACTGTGTGATGAACTGTCCGAAAAAAGCCCTGTCATTCCAGTGAAATTGTTTCGGGTTATTTCCGCAGGGGGGTGTTATTCCCCGGTGACAAGTATTTCAACCCCTGCTTCCCGAAGAATACTGAGAACAGTGCTTTCCTTTTCCTTTTCTAGTTTTAAGACATCCGGCTTAAGCCCCAGAAGCCATTTGCCAACCTGTAAGCCTTTTTTTGAGGTTTCGAGGTGGTAGGGGTTGGCGATAAATTCCCGGGCAACGACCTCCCCTGAGGCCTGTTCGATCTTTTCCAGGAGAAACCAGGGGGCCCCGCCGAGATGGGAGCAGGGCTTGCCATCCGGGCTTTCCATTGGAGTAAGAATATTCAAAATGGCGGGCCGGCTGTAATGGGTCCTGACCCGGGCCATGATGATCCGGGGGAATTTGCTGCTGATCTCGTTTTCGAGCTGCCAGGCAATCTGGTCGGCCATTTTGTTATAAGGAGTTCGCGAGCTTACATCAACCTCGACTATAACCCTGCCCCCGGCAGTTCGGCTCAGACACCTGTTAACCCCTCTTATTTGCGGATGGGCCTCGATCATGGCAATAAGCTCATGTTCGGTTTCCCGGTCCATGGCAACATCAAGCAGGTCTTTGATTGCCAGTAAAAGTAATTGTCCTCCGGCCCTGAAAACGAACAGGGCGACCACCAAGGCTACCCATTTTTCAATTGCAAAGCCGGCCCACCCGGCGAGCAGCCCGATCAGCACCACGAGGGTGGATAGGCTGTCGGCCAGGTAATCCTTGGCGTCAGCGGCCAGGGCGGGTGAATTCAACCTCCGCCCGGCCCGTTGCTGGACCAGACCAAAAACCAGGGCAACAACAAATGAAATAAAGGCGACCGGCAGGGCCAGCCCGACTTGAGGGATTGAGGCCGGTCCCAGAAAGGCATGTTTGCCGATTTCATAGGCCGCGATAAGAACCGCCATTGCGATAACCAGGGTGGCTATTGTCTCGGCTTTATATAACC
>JBDLIW010000081.1:0-5583 GCA_039714695.1 Thermodesulfobacteriota bacterium
TGTCAAGGCTGAAGCCAGCAAAAACTCATATCCTGTTTCAGCAAAATCGCGGCTCAAGGCTGCCTCATCCTCTTCAGATAGAAGATCAGTCTTATTGAGAAGTATCAGTTGCCGACGATCAACAAGCTCTTCGCTATACTGCCTGAGTTCATGTTCAAGCGCCCGGTAATTATCTAGGGGACTGCCCACCTCGCCGGAGCCATCAACTACATGCAGCAGGATACGGGTTCTTTCGATATGGCGCAAGAACTTATGCCCCAGTCCGGCCCCTTCATGGGCGCCTTCAATAAGTCCGGGAATATCAGCCAGCACACACGGCTCCCGATCATCAAACTGCAAAACCCCAAGTTGAGGCTCCAGGGTAGTGAACGGGTATGAGGCCACTTTGGGATTGGCCGCAGAAAGGCGGCTGAGCAGGGTTGATTTACCCGCATTGGGCAGGCCGACAAAGCCAATGTCGGCCATGAGTTTCAGTTCAATTCGAAACCAGACCTCCTCCCCTTCTTTACCCTTGGAGGCTTTCCGGGGAGCCCGGTTCTGGGCCGTGGCAAAATGAACGTTTCCCTTTCCCCCGGATCCTCCCCGGGCGGCGGCGAAACTTGCCCCGTCATAATCGAGATCGGCCAGAACCTCTCCTGTCTCGATATCTTTGATCAATGAACCAACGGGGACCATCACCGAACGGTCTTCACCCTTGCGGCCATGCTTGCGACTTCCCTGGCCGGGTCGTCCATTGGTGGCCTTAAAATGAGAACGGTATTTAAAATCAAGTAATGAGGTGAGTCGGGAAGAAGCTTCGAGAAATACCGAACCCCCGCGGCCGCCATCGCCGCCGTCGGGACCGCCTTTCGGCACGTACTTTTCCCTTCTGAAACTCACACAACCATTACCCCCGTCGCCCGCCTTGACATAAAACCTGGCCTCATCGACAAATGCCATAGCAGTATCCCACGAAGATTGCGGTTATGTGGTATGGAAGCTGCCCCCTGCCGGAAGCAGCTTTAAATGGAAGAAATTACTAGGCTGCTTCTACAGGATAAACGCTGACCCGCTTACGATTGCGGCCGAAATCCTCGTATGTAACAACGCCGTCAACTTTAGCAAAAAGGGTATAGTCACGCCCAAGTCCCACATTGGTCCCTGGATGTATCTTAGTACCCAACTGGCGAACCAGAATATTGCCGGCCCTTACCACCTGACCGCCATACCTTTTTACGCCGCGCCTTTGACCGGCACTATCGCGTCCGTTCCTTGAACTACCGCCTGCCTTTTTATGAGCCATATCTGAACCTCTTGATTACTAAGGTTGTTTATAAATTAAGAAAAGGATGTTCGCCAATCGCGATCAGTTAAGCACTGATCCCTTCGATACTCAGCGCGGTGTACTGCTGACGGTGGCCACGCTTAACTTCATACCCTTTACGACGCTTCTTCTTGTAGACAAGCACCTTTTTGGCCTTGCCCTGTTCAACGATCTTAGCCGTTACTTTGGCACCTTCTACCTGGGGCTGCCCGACTTTAACATCCTCTCCGTCAGCCACCAGTAGTACATCGTCAAGTTCTACGGTATCACCGACATCGCCGGCCAGGGTCTCAACTCGCAGTTGATCACCCTGAGCCACCTGGTACTGTTTGCCGCCTGTACGGATAATTGCGTACATAATATCCTCCAACATCTTAAAAAATTCTTAAATATATGTAATGACCGAAAGGCCATATGCGTCATTAAAAACGGGCACAGCCAGTCTCACGCCCGGACAGGGTCCGTTTGTGAAACAGTGATTAATAACAGAAAGTTATATTTTGTCAACTTAAAATCGGTCGAAAAACCCATTCCGGCTCAGATAAATCAACCCGGCCTTTGCATTTCGTCCGGCGGAGGTTTACCGCCGTCAATAAACGTCCTTCGTGGTTATTTCCTGCCCCAGACAATTTCATATTTTTCAATATGCAGATCGTTGTTGGGAACCACTATTACCCGCTTACCAATCTCGTCTTCGAGATCGTGTACGGTTGATGATTCTTCCCGCAGCATGATAGCGGCAACCTGGGGGTTTACTTCCACCGTGACATCGCTGCCGTTCATCTTGCCCGCTTTGACCAGTACCTTGCGGAGGATCTCGTAGCAGACGGTCCGTCGTGATTTTATTATGCCGTCACCATGGCAGTAATGGCAGGGTTCACACAAAGTATTGGACAAATCTTCGGAACTTCTTTTCCGGGTCATCTGCACCAGGCCGAACTCGGACACCTTGAGAATATTGACTCGGCTCTTGTCTTTCTTGGCCGCTTCCTTAAGGGTTCTGACCAGTTCTTCCCGATGGGATTCTTCCTCCATATCGATGAAATCAATGATGATTATCCCGCCGATATTCCTGAGCCGCAACTGGTAAGCGATCTCTCTGACCGCCTCCATGTTGGTCTTGAAAATAGTCTCTTCCAGATCATTCTTACCGACGAAACGACCGGTATTGACATCGACCACCGTCAGGGCCTCGGTGGTCTCGATAATTATGTAACCGCCGCAGCGAAGCCAGATTTTTTTATCGAGGGCCCGGTTAATATCCATCTCAATGCCATAGGCATCAAATATAGGGGTCTTCTCTTCATATAGTTGCACCCTCTCCCGCAAGTGGGGGGCAAAAGTCTCGACAAATTTCAGAATACGCCCATAAACAAGCCGATCATCAACGATCAGGCGATCTACATCCGCCGAAAAAACATCCCGCACGGTTCGCAGGGTGATATCAAGATCCTCATAAACCAGACTAGGGACTTTTATCTGGACACTGCTGTCTTTGATTTCGTCCCAGAGATGGAGAAGAAACTCCATGTCAGCTTCCAGTTCGCCCTGGGAGGCGTTCTCGCCAACGGTCCGGACAATAAAACCGGTCCCGGCCGGTCTGAGCTCTTCGATAATGTCCTTTAGTTTCTGTCTGGTGTCCTCGTCTTCTATCTTGCGAGAGATGCCGATATGGTCGGTCATGGGCATGAATACCACGTTACGGCAGGGCAGCGTAATATTGCAAGTCAGACGAGCCCCCTTGGTACCGATCGGGTCTTTGCAGATCTGCACCATGATCTCCTGCCCCTCTTTGAGCAGGTCCTCTATGGAAACCCCGGAGGTGTGATCCGGGAGGGTGTCGACTCCCAACTCCCCCCCGCAACACCGGCCACCGTTATCATCCTGGTCACAGGGCAGGTCCCGGTTGTCTCCATTACGCCTGACCGTCACATCATCGACGTACAGGAATCCGGTCCGTTCGAGACCAATATCGACGAAGGCAGCCTGCATGCCGGGCAGAACCCGTTTCACTACGCCTTTGTAAATGTTGCTCACCAGACCCTTTTCCGCCGGCCTCTCAAGATGAAACTCCACCAGGTTGCCGTACTCGATGAGAGCGGTCCGGATCTCAAATGATGCTGCATTTATGATCAGATCGGTAGCCATAAAATAATTACCCTTTATCTTGAATTTCTAATGAACTACCCAGCCGCAGAGCAGCGGGGTATCAGGAGCCAGAATACAGGAGTCAGAATAGAAGTATCTTTTATGGAATGTTCTTGCTTTTCTTCTGTATTCCGGAGTCTCACTGGTTCGCTTACCTGAATACTCCACGTGCCCTTGGGGTAGATTCCTGAATTCCCTCATAGTATTGAAAACCAAATACGGCAGAACCACTTCTTACGCAGCAAATAGCGAACAGCGTGAGACTTCGAGCTACGGGGCATTAACCCCTAAAAAAGATTAAACTTTATCGACCCCATGGCACCAGATCTTTCTGATCCTGGCCAGGACGGCCTCTTCAGCGGAGAGGCACAGAACGGCAGAGATTATTTCCATGGGTTTCAGGGCAGCCTTGCCTGTCTCTGTCTCCAGTTGCAATTCAACAACGCCATCTTCTATTTCAATCATCTGCCTGACCATAGGCCTGGCGTCTATCGTTCTCGCGCGACCTTTCCTCATAACAGTGATGGTCATTTCTTCTCCGGTGAGCGCTGCTGCGAGAAGATTGCTGTCAATCGGGACCATGGGCCTGACATGATAACAGGTCAGCAACCGTTGCTCAACCTGTCCCGAGTCCATTCCTACTTTTAAAACTTCAAATCCTTCCGGCAACTCCCGGTTAAGGGTTTCCATGATCTTTTCCGGCTCAGCAAGCGGCCGGTTAACTTCAATAAGAAAATGCTCGGCCAGACTCTCGGTCCCCAGAGGAAGAGCCGGGCTGAAAGTAACGCGCTGGGTGGGATTAAATCCCTGGGAGAAATTAATCGGCAGTCCGGCCCTGCGCAAGACCCGGTAGAACATCTGGATCATCTCCAGATGCCCCAGGAATCTGGCCAGCCCGATCCGACTGTAATCAATCCTGTAGACGAACTTGTTAGGGGTTGAATCTTTAGCGGGGCTCTCTGCGGCAACTGTGTTGACAGCGCTTTTCCCCGAAGAGTCAGCACTTTTTGCCACCCGCGGTTTTATCGTCTTGAAATCACAGAGGCCGCACTCCTGGCACCCATGGATTCGACAGTCCGGGGTATATATCCCCTCTTTTGCCTTCTTTGCTTCCCCGGCAATGAAGGCCAGGTCAACCCCGCAATCGAGATGGTCCCAGGGCAGGGGTTCATCGACTCCTCTCTCCCGCAGATAACGGTCAAGGTCTATCCCACATTCGTCAGCCGCTGTCTGCCACCTATCAAGGTTAAAATGTTCGTTCCAGGCATCAAGCCGCGCCCCGCGTCGCCAGGCTTCTTCGATCAGCAACGAAAGACGCCGGTCGCCCCGGGACATCACTCCCTCCAGATAACTCTGCCGGGGATCATGCCATTTGAGTTGCATGCGTTTGGTGCGCAACTCCTTCTTCAGGAAGTCGATCTTGGCAAAGCCCTCATCAATACCCAGTTGCCTGGCGCGCTGGAACGGAGTATGTGGCTTGGGAACAAAGGTCCCCACACTGACGTTGATCCGCTGCCTCCCGTTATCACCTTCCTGTAACGCCCGCCGGACCAGTTGCGGAATAGCGGCCAGATCCTCGTCCGTTTCGGTCGGCAGACCGAACATGAAATAGAATTTGAGCAGCTTCCAGCCCAGTTCGAATGCCGCCCGGCTGGTAGAAAGCAGATCTTCCTCGGTGATTCCTTTGTTTATCACCTGCCGGAGACGATCTGTACCCGCCTCCGGGGCCAGGGTGAAACCGCTCTTCCTTACCCGCCTGATCTGTTCCATCATCTCCGGCGTCAGGCTGCCGACCCGCATGGATGGCATGGAAACCGAGACCCTGTCCCGGACCAGCCTGTCCATCAGTTTTACCATCAGGTCACTGATACAGGAGTAGTCACCGGTGGAGAGGGACAGCAGCGCCACTTCGTCAAAGCCGCTTTCAGCTATCCCCTTTTCAGCCAGTTCAATAATCCTTTCCAGGGATCGCTCCCTGACCGGACGATAGATAATACCGGCCTGGCAGAATCGGCAGCCACGGGTACAACCCCGGGCTATCTCTATTCCCAGCCGATCATGAACTATTTTGGCAATGGGAACCACGGGACGGTAACCGCCGGAATCTTCCAGGTCGGCAAGAATCCGCCTGC
>JBDLIW010000082.1:0-5553 GCA_039714695.1 Thermodesulfobacteriota bacterium
CCCGCATGGTCCTGCTTAAAGAGTTGAACCGTTTCTGGGTTTCGCCGGAAAAGCCATTTATTCTGGCGCTATGCAGGCCGGATCAGCGGAAAAACATCGGCGGTCTCATCAAAGCTTACGGCGAGGATAAAGAACTGCAGGCCATCGCCAACCTGGCTATTTTTGCGGGGATTCGGAAGGATATCGGCCAGAAGGAGGAAAACGAGCGCAATGTCTTGACCGATATGCTGCTGCAGATGGATCGCTTCGATCTCTACGGTAAACTGGCCATCCCCAAGAAACACGATTTTACCACGGAGGTTCCGGAACTGTATCGCCTCTGCGCCGGGAGTCATGGCGTTTTTGTCAACCCGGCCCTGGTCGAGCCTTTTGGCCTGACCCTGATCGAAGCAGCGTCTTGCGGGTTGCCGATTGTTGCCACCAGTGACGGGGGGCCGACGGATATAGTAGGCAACTGTGAGAACGGCATCCTGGTCGACCCGGTCAACACCAGCGAGATTGCTCAAGCCTGCCGCGATATCCTGGTTGACGGTGATAAATGGCAGGAATTCTCCAAAAACGGCATCAACGGGGTCAGAAATCATTATGTCTGGGATATCCATTGCCGGCAGACCATCGACTTGATCGAGCAGACCATGAAAGCAATGCCCGCTGCCAATGAAGATCGGCAGCGGATTGGTCACGGACTTGGCTTCGGTCACTTGCTGACCGGGGTCAAACATCTCCTGATCACCGATATAGACAATACCCTGGTCGGTGATGACGAGGCAATGGCCAAGCTCTTGCAGACCCTGGCGGAGAACCGCCAGAGGATCGGCTGGGGGGTGGCGACCGGCCGCTGCCTGGAACGTGCCCTTGAAGTTTTGGAAGAATATGAGGTGCCGGTTCCCGATATCCTGATCTCTTCGGTGGGCACCGAGATCTATTACGGCCCGGAGTTCCAGCCCGACCGCGGCTGGAGTCAGCACCTTACTTATAAATGGAAGCCGGCGCAGATTCATGAGGCCCTGGACAGCCTTGACTTTCTTTATAAACAGGATGAAGAGGAGCAACGACCGTTCAAAATAAGCTATCTGATGAAAGACGATCCGCAGCTTTTAGCCGAAGTCCATCAGTTGCTTCAGTCTTTCAAGCTTACCTATAACCTGGTCTTTTCCAACAGTCAGTTTCTGGATATCCTCCCGTACCGCGCCTCAATGGGTAAGGCGGTGCGCTATTTAAGTTACAAATGGGAGTTCCCGTTGAAATCGATCATGGTCTGCGGCGATTCCGGCAACGACGAAGAGATGCTGCGAGGGGTGACCTGCGGCGTGATCGTGGGCAATTACAGCAAGGAACTTGAGCATCTCAAAGGCTTGCGGAGGATGTTCTTCAGCCGGCAGGAATATGCCGGCGGGATCATTGATGGTCTCGACCATTATGGTTTTCTGCAGGATTAATCCCGGTTAAAATGTGATTTAAAATAATCTGTCGAGTAAATAATTATGCCAAAGTCCCTGTACAGTTTCATCGATGACCATGATCTGCCGCTGCTCCAGAAGTATGTAAGGAGTCTTATCGGGGTCGATACTCATATCCTGCTGCGCAACGATATAATTCGGGAGTTCCAGGTTTTTCTCAAGGGCGAGGGAAATCCCGGCGGCGTCCATAGTTGTTGGCGGTTTTTGCGCAAGGTGCAGGAAGCGGTGGTTTGGGAAGGCCGCATTATCGTGGTCTATCGCCACCGGCGGGCCAACTGCCGGATATTTGTTTTGAATGGCGAAGATGAGTCTTTGGGGCATCTCGAAATCCATGATTTTCTGGAGATTAAAGAACACCTGGTCAGGCCCGATCTTGATCCCCGGCACCGAACCATGGAACTTAACCTAGCCCCCTTCTACGACTATGGGCCCAATCTGAAAGATCCGCAGACCATCGGCAAGGGCATTAAACACCTCAATCGCTATATGTCGGCCCGCCTTGCCAATCAGCCGGAGAAATGGAACCAGATCCTCTATGAGTTCCTTAAACTGCACCAGCTGCATGGCGTTCAATTGCTGTTGGATGGTGAGATGATCCGCGACTCCGGTGAACTTGAGTCTGCCCTGGAAGATGGTCTGGATTTTCTGGACCGGTGCGATTGTGATGCTGAGCCGGAAAAGCTCAAGGCCAAGCTGAAAAATTTTGGATTTCTCGACGGCTGGGGTAATTCCCGTGACCGAATGCAGGAGACTCTCCATCTGCTGCAGGATACCCTTGAGCAACCGGGCGAAGAAACCCAGGAAGAGTTGCTGTCCAGGATACCGATGGTGTCGAAGGTGACGATGATTTCGCCCCATGGCTGGTTCGGTCAGGACAATGTCCTGGGGCGTCCCGATACCGGCGGGCAGGTAGTCTATATCCTTGATCAGGCCCGGGCCCTGGAAAAACATCTTACCGAGGATCTGGCCCTCTCCGGTCTGAAGATCGGCCCGAAAATTATCATTGTCACCAGGCTTATCCCGGAAAATGACGGCACCACTTCCGACCAACGTCTGGAAAAGGTACGGGGTACCGAAAATGTCTGGATTCTGCGGGTGCCCTTTGTCGATAAGCACGGACAGGTGGTGCCGCACTGGATCTCGAGATTCAAAATCTGGCCATACCTGGACAGGTTTGCTGAGGATGTCGAGCCGGAAATACAGAGCGAACTTGGCGGTCGGCCCGACCTGATTATCGGTAATTATTCGGACGGCAACCTGGTGGCGACCATCCTCTCCCGCCAGATGGGGGTGATCCAGTGCAATATTGCCCACGCCCTGGAAAAATCAAAATACCTGTTCAGTGACCTTTATTGGCAGAATTTCGAAGAGGATTATAATTTCTCCGTCCAGTTCATGGCCGATCTCATCTCCATGAATCTGGCTAACTTCATTATTTCTAGTACCTCGCAGGAGATTATCGGCACAGAGCGTTCCATCGGTCAGTATGAGTCATACCAGTTTTTTACGATGCCGGGCCTGATGCATGTCACCGGCGGGATCGACCTGTTTCACCCGCGATTTAATGTGATTCCACCGGGGGTCAATACCGACACTTATTTCCCATACAAGGAAAAGAAGAAGCGAGGTTCATGGCAGAGAACCAGGAAAATTGCCAGGGCAATTTTTGAGGGGGAAGATGATGAGTCCCTGGGGCGGCTTGACAACCCTGATCTGCCGCCGATCTTTTCCATAGCCCGCCTGGACAGAATCAAGAACCTGACCGGTCTGGTCGAAGCATACGGGAAAAGCGATAAGCTGCGGAAACAGGCAAACCTGGTGTTGATCGCCAGTGTCATTGATCCTGATAAGTCAAAGGACGCTGAAGAGGCCGCCGAGATCAGGAAGATGCACGAACTGATCACCAGGTATGAGCTTGAGGGTAGCATTCGCTGGATCGGCAAGATGCTCAGCAGCAGTGATGCCGGAGAAGTATACCGAATCATGGCGGATCGACGGGGGATATTTGTCCAGCCCGCCCTTTTTGAGGCATTCGGTCTGACGATCCTTGAGGCTATGCACAGCGGCCTGCCGGTATTTGCCACCCAGTTTGGCGGCCCATTGGAGATCATTGAAAACCAAAAATCCGGTATTCTGATCAACCCGACAATTCAGGATGATATGACGGACAAGATCAGCGATTTTCTCGAGTCCTGCGATGCTGATCCGAAGATCTGGCTCCAGTTTTCCCAGCGGGGGATAGACAGGGCCCAGACCCATTTTACCTGGGATCTTCATTGTCGCCGATTGACTCGTCTTACCAAGGTATATGGTTTCTGGCGATATTCTATCTCTGAAACGGCCAAATCCAGGATGACCCAGTACTGCCACCTCCTCTATCATATGTTTTATCTGGATAGGGCCAATAAGCTGGAAGGGTGATTGATTAAGTAATCAGAATTCAGGAGCCAGGAGTCAGAATCTTAAAAGATAGAAGACGGGAGTCGTAATTCAGACGAACCGAAAAGCAACGTTTTTATCCTGAATCCTGAATACTGTCTTCTGAATACCGAAGTCTTTTCCCTCACTTAAAATATCGGAGCCACCAATGATTCTATCAATAGGAGAGGTGGTCTGGGACGTGTTCCCGGACAAGCAGGTGCTGGGTGGTGCGCCGGTAAATGTCGCCTACCACCTTCACTGCCTCGGAGTTGAGATCGGAGTCATTACCAGGATTGGTAATGATGAACTGGGTGACCGGACCATTGGCACCCTTGCAGCTCTCGGCTTGCCCCTTGACGGAGTGCAAAAGGGGGAGGAGCCTACCGGCCGGGTTAATGTGACCTTTGCCGAAAATGGAGTCCACCAATTCGAAATCGTTAGTCCGGCTGCCTGGGACAAGATAGCGCTTGATCCGGCCCGGGAAATGATCGGAAACCAGAAATTTGATCTGGTGTTTGGCACTCTTGCCCAAAGAGATGAAACTACCCGCCGGACAATCAGGAGTCTCTGGCCCCTTGCCCGGAGGTGTTTTTACGATGTAAATCTTCGGCCTCCCTTTACTACTCGCCCGGTAGTCGAGGACTCGCTGGCGGCAGCTGATCTGGTCAAGATGAATGGCGACGAGTTACTTGAGATTGGCGGCTGGCATAATTTGTCGGGCGAGGAAAGAAAGACTATTGCGCACGAACTGATGGGCCGTTATAACATATCGGTTCTGGTGGTGACCGAGGGTGCCGAAGGTGCCTGGTTGATGGACGGCGATGATTATTTCCACGCGGAGGCAAGCCCGGTTGAGGTCTCCGATACGGTGGGAGCCGGCGATGCTTTTTTTGCCGCGCTGCTGGCGGGATATCTAGAGAGGATGGACTGGCAGGAATGTCTGGCCAGGGCTAACGAGCGAGGGGGCTATGTAGCTTCGCAAGCAGGAGCCACTCCTAAAATGCCAACTGAATAATGATGAGTTATATAAACTTTGGACAGTAACTTTAGAAACAATTTTTGAGGAAACACAATGTCAATTTCTGTTACCGAGACAAATTTTGCCGATCTGAAACTGGTTCACCGCGGTAAGGTCAGGGACCTGTATGAGGTTGAAGATAAGCTGCTGATGGTGGCAACCGACCGGATCTCCGCCTACGATGTGGTGATGAACGAGCCGATTCCGAACAAGGGTCGGGTGTTAACCACCCTGTCACTCTTCTGGTTCGATTTTCTAAAAGATATTGTGCCCAATCACCTGATAACTGCCGAGGTCGATGAGTACCCGGCAGTCTGCCATCCTTATCGGGAGCAACTGGAAGGGCGGAGCATGCTGGTTAAAAAGGCAGAGCCGCTGCCGGTTGAGTGTATAGTACGGGGATACATTTCCGGCTCTTTCTGGAAAGCTTACCAGAAGGATACCACTGTCTGTGGCTTCAAACTGCCGGCAGGGATGCAGGAATCGGAGAAGTTCCCCCAGGTGCTGTTCACCCCTTCCACCAAGGCCGAGCAGGGGCTGCATGATGAGAATATTTCCATCGAAAAGATGGAAGAGATCCTTGGCAAGGATCAGACCGCCAAAATTGCCGAAATCTGTATAGGTATCTATGAAAAAGCCTCTGATTATGCCCGG
>JBDLIW010000083.1:0-5515 GCA_039714695.1 Thermodesulfobacteriota bacterium
CCGGTGGTTTCACGGCCGTCCAGATCTTCAAGGTCAGCGATGTGGCGGGCCGGGGCGAGCAGAAGATGGCCATTGGCATATGGGAACCGGTTAAGCAGTACGACGGCCAAAGGGTCTCGATAGAGGACCAGCATCTCCCGGTCGAAGGTTTTTTCTGCGCCGGCCTCGAAAATACAGCCGTCATACTTTTCTTCGTTGCCGAGGATGTATTCCATCCGCCATGGGGTCCAGAGGTTTTTCATGTCAAGTCCGGAACTTGGTGTATTTGGGCGTGCAACTCTTGGTCGATCTCGAGGATGGCATAAGTGCCGGGCGAACCGAAGCGGCCGGCCATATTGAAACTGCCGGGGTTAATAAATAGTATGCCGCCTGATTTATGGCAGACCGGCGAGTGGGTGTGCCCGTAGACAATGCAGTCTGCTTCGGCGAATTCGGTAAAAAGCCGGTCTTCAATATTCTGGTAACCGTAACTGTGACCGTGGGTCAGCACAATTTTAAAACCGTTTATTTCCAGATGCTGGACCGGCGGGAATTTGCTGCGGGAAGAAGCGTCGCACATGTTGCCGCAAACTGCTACCACCTCACGGCCAGAGAAGGCATCCATAACATCACCGCTGGTGAGATCGCCGGCGTGAAAAACCATTGCAACATCGGAAAAACAATTGGCGATCTGAGCTTTAAAAAGCTCCGAAGGGTGGGTGAGATGGGTGTCGGACAAGATGCCGATCCTGGTTGGTGCCATTAAAAGTATTGTCTGATTTTATAATGAAAAGTTGAAACTCAGAAATATAGTACCCGAAAAATAAAAAAAGTCAATTCTGTCAGGAGGTTAGAGGTGCTCGCAGGCGAGTGGCGCTTTCCGGTCACGAAGTGTTTTTTGCTCGATAGAGGGAAGAGACTACAGGAATGGCTCAAGAATCCGGCGGATATGGTTCGGGGCGGACCCGGAAATGGTCACCCTTTTTTTGCGGCCCTGGTGGCCGCTGTTGATGGTAATTGCTGATTTGGGGATTTTGAGCAGGTGGGCCAGAAAGGCAATTACCCGGTTGTTGGCCTTGCCTTCAACCGGTGGCGCGGTGATGTTCATCTTTATCGCGCCGTCGTGCAGCCCGGCAATGCGGTCGCGGGAAGATTTAGGCTGGATATAAAGGTTGAGAACAACCTCCCGGTCGTCTTTGACGGTCAGATAGGTCATTTACAGCGGCCAGAGCCGGGAGCTATGGCTTGTCATCCTCGTTGATCCTGATGGATGGTTCCAGTTCATCCAGGGGGTCATCCAGGGTGAAAAGCATATCCTCATCTCCCTCCAGATCGGGAATAGGGATGTCCACCGTGTCGGCCCCATCCTCATCCGAATCAATAGCCTCAATATCTTCAATGCCAAGGGTCATGGGGGCATCCTGGGCAGCAGCTGCAGGCTTTTCTTCCTCTTCGGCAGGCGATTCATCGGGCAGTTCAATTTTTTCATACAGACTTTCAAGATCCGGGTCGATGACCTCTTCATGGATGGTGTCATCCACCGGGACTTCGCTCTGCAGCTCAAAAGAATCTGCCGTATCGGCCAGAGATTCAAAGCCGGTTGGTTGCGGCAGAGCCTCCTGAGACGCTAGTTCTTCAGGGACCTCGTCCTCAACCCTTGCCATGTAGTTGTTGAGAAGCTTACGCATGTCGTCTTTGATCCGGTCCCGGAGGACAACCATATCGTTGATGGTGTTAATCAGATCGATATGCTCTTTCTTGGCATTGTTAACCAGCTCACTGGCTTCTTTTTCCGCTGCCTCCCGCATATCGTTCACTTCCTGGCGGGACTGGGCAATAAGCGCGTCGATGTCGGCCTTTACTTTTTTCCTTAATTCTTCAACCTCGTGCTCGGCTGACGAGCGGAGTTCTTCCGCTGCCGCTCTGGACGAAGTCGATAGTTCCTCTGCTTCCTTGCGGCTCTTAGCCTGCATTTCGTCGCTGATTTTCTGGGCCGAAAGGATGGCGGTCTGGAAGGCCTGCTCCTTGTTGCGGAAATTTGCCAGTTCCTTTTCCAGGGTTTCGATCTTCTCCAGGATCTGCTTGTTCTCAAGGGTGGTGATGAGGAATTCCTCGGCCACCATTTCCAGGAATTTGTCTACCTCATCCACATCGAAACCGCGCATGCGGACGTGGAACTGTTTGGATTGGATATCTTGTGGTGTGATAGTCATGCTTCAGACTCCTGATATTTAATACGTGCCCTGTCTGCTAGCCGATGGCCCGGGCAAAATCCTGAAGATTCAGAACAACAATGCGTCTAATAAAGGTGATGGCAATTATTAATATTAGTGGCGAAAAATCGATACCGCCGCCGAACGGCAGCCATCTTCTGATTCTGGTCAGCAACGGTTCGGTGATTTCGTAAACAAAACGGACTATCGGATTATAGGGATCGGCATTTACCCAGGAAATAACGGCTCGGCCGATAACGATCCACATATATGCACCAAGCACCAAATTGATAATTTCTGCCAAAGCGAAAACAAAATTACTGATTACAAACATTTTTTAAAAATCTCCTGACAAGAGACTGTCGTATGCTCCGTTGTTTATTGCGGAGCAGTAATATTTCATTAAGAAAACCTGTATAAATAATAATCTATAAAAAAACAATAACTTAGGCAACGATAAAAGCTAATAATTCCGAAACGATAGGTGGGGGATATTGTGGCTTACGCAACCTTGCTGCCCGGTTTGACCGGACCGCTGACCGTCGAGATGACCAGCCTGTCTCCCTCTTTGGCGGCCAGCACCATCCCGTGAGAGGTTACTCCCATCAGTTTGGCCGGCTTCAGGTTGGCGGCAATTATCACCTGTTTCCCTATTAATTCTTCAGGGGAATAGGACTCGGCGATGCCGGCGACAATGGTTCTTTCTTCGGGGGCTTTGACGGTCAGTTTCAATAACCGGTCTGATTTTTCTATCCTTTCAGCCGCGATGATCTCTGCCACCCGGAGATCGATTTCCTTGAATTGGTCAAAGCTGATCAGCCCGTCTTCGGCGGCCGGGTCTTTAGCTGGAGATTTGGCTTTTTTGTTGGTTTTTTTCTTTTTTTCACCCTGGTCTGTCGGGACGGTTTTTTTCTTGAGTCTGGGGAAAAGGGCTGGTCCCTGGGTGATTGCCCTGCCTGTTTCAAGTAAGCCCCATTCCGACTGGGTCTTTAGATTCGGGGCTGAATCAATGCCCAGCGCCGCCGCCATTTTCCCGGCGGTGGTCGGCATGACCGGATAGAGGGTCAGGGTGATCAGCCGCAGGGTCTCAAGCAGGGTGTGGAGAACAGTGTCGAGGGGCTCTCTTTTTGCCGGATCCTTGGCCAGTTCCCAGGGGGCGTTGTTGACTATATAACGATTGGCCATGCCGATGACCTTCCAGATTTCCTGGAGGGCCCGGTGGAAAGCAAAATTGTCCATCTGCTTGGTATATTCCCGGACCATAGCCGTTGCGGCTTCGGCCAGCTCCCGGTCACTTTCCTGCAGGCTGCCGACGGGCGGTACCTTGCTGTCGCAGAAATTCTTGACCATGGTCAGGGAGCGACTGAAGAGGTTGCCGAGATCGTTGGCCAGATCCGAGTTTTGTCTGGCCAGCAGGGCATCATAACTGAACGAAGAGTCAAGCCCGAATGACATTTCCCTGAGCAGGAAATAACGGACGGCGTCAACTCCGTGCTCTTTCACCATATCTTCGGGCCGGACCACGTTACCGATCGATTTTGACATCTTGGTGTCGTTGACGTTCCAGTAGCCGTGGACGTGCAGCTTGCGGTACGGTTCGAGGCCCAGCGATTTGATCATGGTCGGCCAGTAGATGGCGTGCGGTTTCAGGATGTCTTTGGCGATTACGTGCTCGGCAACTCCCCAGTAACGCGCGAAATCCGGACCGTCGGGATAGCCGATGCCGGTCAGGTAGTTGATCAGGGCATCGAACCAGACGTAGGTTACGAAGTTGTCGTCAAAGGGCAACGGAATCCCCCAGGTGAGACGGCTGGTGGGGCGGGAGATGCACAGGTCTTCAAGGGGTTCCTTGAGAAAAGACAGCACCTCGTTGCGGTATCTTTCCGGCTGGATGAATTCCGGGTTTTCCTTGATGTGATTTATCAGCCACTCCTGGTATTTCGACATCCGGAAAAAATAATTCTGCTCGGTAATCGATTCGGGCGGCTTCTGATGGTCCGGGCAATTGCCGTCGACAAGTTCTTTTTCGGTGAGGAATCGCTCGCACCCTTTGCAGTAAAGGCCTGAATATTCGCTGAAATATATATCACCCTGATCGTAGACTTTTTGCAGGATGTCCTGGACTGTCTTGATATGGTCCCCGTCGGTGGTTCTGATAAAATTATCGGGGCTGATGGAAAGAGACGGCCAGGTCCGGCGGAACATATTGCTGATCCGGTCAACGTATTCCTGGGGAGATTCCCCGGAGTTGGCAGCAGCTTCCGCTATTTTGTCACCATGCTCGTCGGTACCGGTCTGGAAACGGACATCCTCGCCGGAAATTTTCCGGTAACGGCTAATCGTATCGGCAATGATGGTCGTGTAGGCGTGGCCCAGGTGAGGCTGGGCATTAACATAAAAAATCGGGGTGGTGATATAAAAACTCATGATGATTCATCCTGAGACCGTGGTTTACTTTGCTTGGTGTCCTGCTTCCGGTTCTGTTTGTTTCGACCGGAATCTTTCCGTTCCTTTTTCCGGTGGGGATGTTTGCCCCCTTTCTTGGCTTTATGTTGCCGACCCTTGCTTTTCGGTTCCCTCTGGGGTTCCGGGCCCCTTATTTCCAGCCATTCTTCCTTGGAAATGACCTGCTGCTGATCCGGTTCTCCCGGCGGCATGATGGTGACTTTTTCGTTCAGGATATTGCAGTTTGTGACTTTGTATTCGATGCCGTCCATCTCAAAGGTTCTTCCTGGTTTGGGCATCCCTTTTCTGAGTTTGTGATATGTTTTGTATTCGTAGGTCAGGCAACAGAGAAGCCGGTTGCAAACCCCGGAGATCTTGGCCGGATTGAGCGGCAAATCCTGAGTCTTGGCCATCTTGATGGACACGGATTCAAACTTGCGCAGAAACGAAGTACAACACAATTCACGTCCGCAGGCACCAATGCCGCCGGTCATCTGGGTTTCATGACGCACACCGATCTGACGCATCTCCACCCGGGTGCGAAACTCCTGCACCATGTTCTTGACCAGTTCACGAAAATCGACCCGGCTCTCAGCTGTAAAGTAAAAAATTATCTTGGAGCCATTAAAAAAACGCTCCACCCGAACCAGGTACATGGGCAGGCGCAGGTAATTTATGCGATCCTGGCAGATAGCATAGGCCTCATTTTCCAGGATCGGCAAGCGGGCATATTTGTCCCCTTCTTCCCGGGTGGCACGACGGATAATTCCATAGGAAAATCCACGCTCCATACCCGGTTCCGCGGCATCAGGTGCCCGACAGACGATGACAGCCGGTTCCGGATTGTGCTCTGTTCGGATCATGACCGGATCACCGGG
>JBDLIW010000084.1:0-5487 GCA_039714695.1 Thermodesulfobacteriota bacterium
GTCAAACTCCAGGATGTCTACACTCCTCTTCCCGAAGACGAGGAAGGTAGCAAATCCGAAGAAACTCCTTCAGAAGAAGCGCCTGCTAAAGAGGCCGCTGCCAAGACCAAAGAGACTGTCGCCGCAGAAGCTGCTGCCGAGGTAGCTCCAGCTGAAGAGGCTGCTGCTAAAACCGAAGAACCGGTCGCCGCAGAAGCTGCTGCAGAGAAAACAGCTACCGAGAAGGAAGATTAGCAGCCGCCGGATGTTCCTGGAAACAAGACTACAACACTGAAAAAACAGTTTAATTGACGGAGATTAACATGGCTTATAACAGAAATAACAAGGGCCAGAGAAAACCAGGCAAGAAAAGAACTTTCACCCGTAAGAAAGTTTGCCGTTTCTGCTCTGACGAAAGCCTGGTTATCGATTATAAAGAGACCCGGACCCTGAAGAATTTTGTAACCGAGCGCGGTAAAATTATCCCGCGCCGGATTTACGGGAACTGCGCCAAACATCAGCGCCAGATGACCGAAGCGATAAAAAGGGCTCGCCAGATAGCTCTGCTGCCATACAGCGGCAACACCAACTTCTAGCGAAAACTTTAAACAGGACTTTATGGCTGACTCGGCAGGAGGTTCCATCCCGCGGCTGAATATCAATCCACTTGGCTTGCTGATCGTATTTGCCGTCTGGATCATGCCCATAATCAGTCTTGAGTTCATCTGGCTGCAGTTTTTCGCCCCATTGCCGGTTTTCTACTATCTGGTTAAGTCGGAAACGGGACTGGGCATAAACACTCTGGCTGCCGCCCTGCTGCTGACAGGGATTATCGCCACAGCCACCGGGGCCGCCAACGCATTTTTTTTCACGGCGACCATGTTACCGGCTGGATATCTGCTGGCAAGGGGTGCAGCCGAGGGCAATAGTCCGCTGCAGGCCGGGTTAAAAGCCTTCATCGCTTTGCTCCTGGGCTGGGGATTGTGGATGCTGCTGTACGGCATCGTCTATAATGCCAATTTGTACCAGGAGATACTCTCCAGTCTTGACCAGGGGCTCCTTGCCGCCGGCAAGGCTTTTATGGAAAGTTCGGAATTACCGGCTGAACATGCCCTGGCGCTGGAAACAACGATCAGCCGGCTACGCAGTCTGGTGCCGCATATCATGCCGGGCCTGCTGCTGGCGACCATGTTGAACACAGTATTTTTCAACATGATTTTCGGTTTATGGCTGTTGAAAAAGAGCGCTGGCCGCTCGACAGACTGGCCGCTCTTTACAACATGGCAGTTGCCGGAACAACTTGTTACAGCGGTAATTATAGCCGGCGCTTTAATACTGCTCTCGGATGGACCGCTTAGGGACATTGGTCTTAACGTGATCATTCTGACCGGGACCCTGTATCTGTTTCAGGGCCTGGCAGTTCTGGGCTTCCTGCTGAATAAATGGCAGGTACCCACACCACTACGAATACTGATCTTTCTGCTGATCGTATTCCAGGCATACGGAGTTATCATCCTTGCCGTTTTCGGGCTGGCGGATGTCTGGGCCGATTTCAGGAAGGAAAAAACAGGCGCCGTCAACGACGATGACGTCAACATGGATAATGAACAATAACTCACCCGTAATTGTATATGTGAGGAGGGAATAAGATGGAAGTCATTCTGAAAAAAACACTCGATACTCTCGGTGAAGAAGGAGATGTTGTAAAAGTTAAAGCTGGTTTCGGCCGCAACTATCTGCTTCCCAGGGGAGAAGCAATCCTGGCAACCCCCGGCAATCTTGCTATTCTCCAAAAGGAAAGCGCTGCCATCGAAGCCCGGAAATCGGCCATTAAGGCCGAATCGGAAGGCATTGCCAAAAAGATCACCGGCACCACGATCGTTATCGAACAAAGGTCTGGTGAAGAAGATAAGCTTTTCGGCTCTGTAACTGCTACCGACATCAGTGACAAACTTGCCTCCCTCGGGATCGAAGTTGACCGCCGGAAAATCATGCTCGCTGAACCGATCAAGGCCCTCGGCGAGTACATGGTAAAAATCAAGACCGGTTACAATGTCAATGCCGAAGTAAAAATCCAGGTTGTTCCCCTGGCCGAAACGGAAGAGAAAGAAGAAAAGAAAGAAGAAAAGAAAGAAGAAGTGAAAGAAGAAGCGAAAGAAGAAAAATAATCCCGCCGTCCGACCTTGACCAGCTCCTGTTGAGGTTGAAGAACCTGATTAAACCCGGTTTTTTCCAATGCCCCGGCACCGCCCTAATGGTGGTTGCCGGGGCATGTTTATTTGGGGCTGGTTTTCCTCGAAAAACTTGTGGACGATTGCCCCTATTTTATATAAGTTATCGACTCGTCACCAACTTGTATTTCTATCTGATTCCTCAATCAAAAGCTGCAAATGGAAACGGCTAAAAAAACGTCATCAACTATCCAGCGTTTGCCCCCCCAAAACCTTGAGGCGGAGCAGTGCGTTCTGGGCTCGATTCTCCTTCATCCAAATGCTGTTCTCAAGGCTGTTGAAATACTGGTCCCGGAGGACTTCTATCGTACCGAGCACCGGCTTATTTTTGCGGCAATGATCCATCTATTCGACAAGGCAGAGCCCCAGGATCTGGTCACAGTCACCAATGTTCTCAAAAACGAAAACCACCTAGACCAGATTGGTGGACCGGCATACCTGGCTTCACTGACCGACATTGTCCCGGTGGCCGCCAACATCAACCACTATGCTAAAATAGTCAGGGAGAAATCAGTCCTCCGCCAGTTAATCAGCACCACCACCGAAATAGCCAGCCGCTGCTACGAGCACCAGGACGATATTGATTCACTCCTTGATGAAACAGAGCAAAGCATCTTCGACATCTCCAGTGCCAAGAGCAACCAGTCATACCATCCGATCAGCTCCGTCATCAACGACAGCTTCAAGATGGTGGAAAAACTGTCCGAAAGGAAGGAGATGATCACCGGGGTGCCATCCGGCTTTGATGATTTCGATAAAATGACCGCGGGGCTCCAACCCTCCGACCTGATCATCATGGCCGGCCGGCCCAGTATGGGCAAGACTGCCCTGGCCATGAACATGGTCCAGAACGCAGCAATGCTCGGCAAAGTCCCGGTAGGCGTCTTCAGCCTGGAGATGTCAAAGGAACAGCTTGGCACCAGGATGTTATGCTCGATCAGCCGGGTCAATTCCCAGAGGCTCCGGACCGGCCACCTGCGAGAGAGCGACTGGCCGCAACTGGTCCGGGCCCACGGCATGCTGTCCGATGCGCCGATCTTCATCGACGACACCCCGGCCATCTCAATCCTTGAAATCAGGGCCAAGTCCCGCCGCCTCAAGACCGAGCACGATGTCGGCTTGATAGTGATTGATTATCTCCAGCTGATGCGGGGCAGGAGTTCGGCGGAAAGGCGCGAGCAGGAAATCAGTGAAATTTCCAGGTCCCTGAAGGCCATGGCCAAAGAATTGCACATCCCCGTTATCGCCCTTTCCCAGTTAAACCGTAGCCTGGAAAACCGCCCCAACAAGCGACCCCAGCTCTCCGACCTCAGGGAGTCCGGCGCCATCGAGCAGGACGCCGACGTTATCTGCTTCATCTATCGTGATGAGGTTTATAACAAGGCGGAAGACAACCCCAACAAGGGCATTGCCGAACTGATCATCGGCAAACAGCGGAACGGTCCCACCGGCACCGTAAGAATGGCCTTTCTCGATACGATCACTACTTTCGAGACCTTGGCCCAGCACGACTATCCCGAAAACACTTTTGAATAAGAGAAACGATTAATGTCTGATAACAATATCAAATATGATTTTGGCGCCATTGAGAAAAAATGGCGTGAAAAATGGCTCTCCGAGAAAACCTTCAAGGCCGTTGAGGATACCGAGCGACCCAAATACTACCTGCTGGAAATGTTCCCCTATCCTTCCGGCAGGATCCATATGGGCCACGTCCGCAACTATACGATCGGTGACGTCGTCGCCCGCTATAAGAGGATGAAGGGCTTTAACGTCATCCACCCGATGGGCTGGGACGCCTTCGGCCTGCCCGCCGAAAACGCCGCCATCAAGAACAATACCCATCCGGCCAAGTGGACTTACGAAAATATCGACTACATGCGAGAGCAGCTCCAGCGCATGGGTTTCAGCTACGACTGGGACCGGGAGCTTGCCACCTGCGACCCCGATTATTACCGGTGGGAGCAGCAGTTCTTCATCGAGCTTTACAACAAGGGGCTGGTCTACCAGCGGGTCACCACCGTCAACTGGTGCGACGACTGCCAGACCGTCCTCGCCAATGAGCAGGTTATCGAAGGCCTCTGCTGGCGCTGTGACAGTCAGGTAATCTTAAAGAAAATGAATGGCTGGTTCTTCAAGATCACCGACTATGCCGAAGAACTGCTGGCCGAATGCGACAACCTCACCGGCTGGCCGGAGAAGGTCCTCACCATGCAGCGCAACTGGATAGGTAAATCCATCGGCGTCGAGGTTGACTTTCCACTGGACGGCTCCGATACCGTGTTGCCGATCTTCACCACCCGGCCGGATACCATCTACGGCGTCACCTTCATGTCCCTCGCCCCTGAGCACCCGTTGGTCAAGGAGCTGATCAAGGGGACTGAGCAGGAAGCCGCGGTCAGTGAATTCGTCGAACGGGTCGTGGCCTTAAAGCAAAAGCAGGAGATCGACTACGATAAAGACAAGGAAGGCGTTTTCACCGGTCGCTACTGCATTAACCCATTTAATGGGGACAAAGTGCCGATCTATGTGGCCAACTTCGTCTTGATGGAATACGGCACCGGCGCGGTAATGGCTGTGCCGGCCCACGATCAGCGCGATTTCGAGTTTGCCCGCAACTACGATATTCCGATCAAGGTGGTTATCAATCCGGCAGGCCGGAGCCTTGACGCGGACGAGATGACCGAGGCCTATACAGAGCCGGGCATCCTGACCGCTTCCGGCGACTTTTCCGGAACGGTCAGCGAAAAAGTCAAAAAGAAGATAGTCGATTATGGAGAAGAGAAAAAAATCGGCCTGGGCAAGATAAACTACCGGCTGCACGACTGGGGGATATCCCGCCAGCGTTACTGGGGATCCCCGATCCCGATGATCCATTGCGAAAAATGCGGAGTCCAGCCCGTGCCCATCGAAGACCTGCCGGTAGCCCTGCCGGCTGACGTTACCATCGAGCAGAGCGGCAAATCGCCCCTTCATACCCTGGAGAGTTTCTACAAGGTAGACTGCCCCACCTGCCAGGGAGAAGCCCGGCGGGAAACGGACACCATGGACACCTTCGTCGAGTCTTCCTGGTACTTCGCCCGTTATTGCTGCCCCGATTTTACCGACGGACCGCTGAAGAAAGAGGCGGTTGATCACTGGCTGCCCGTCGATCAGTACATCGGCGGCGTGGAGCATGCCATCCTCCATCTGCTCTATTCTCGTTTTTTCACCAAGGCCATGCGGGATCTCGGATATCTGACGGTCGATGAGCCTTTTGCCAACCTGCTTACCCAGG
>JBDLIW010000085.1:0-5475 GCA_039714695.1 Thermodesulfobacteriota bacterium
CACCATGCTCGTCGGTGCCGGTCTGGAAACGGACATCCTCGCCGGAAATTTTCCGATAACGGCTGATCGTGTCGGCAATGATGGTTGTGTAGGCATGGCCCAGGTGGGGCTGGGCATTAACGTAAAAGATCGGGGTGGTGATATAGAAACTCATGACGATTCATCCCGAGACCGCGGCTTATTTTGTTCTTTATGCTGTTTACTCCGGTCGGTATCCTTCCGGTCGTTTTTCCGGGGGTGGTGCTTGCCCCCTCTCTTTGCTTTATGTTGCCGCCCCTTGTTTTTTGGTTCCCTCTGCGGCTCAGGGCCCCTGATTTCCAGCCACTCCTCCTTGGAAATAACCTGCTGCTGGTCCGGTTCTCCGGGCGGCATGATAGTGATTTTCTCGTTCAGGATATTGCAGTTGGTTACCTTGTATTCAACGCCGTCCATCTCAAAGGTTCTCCCTGGTTTGGGCATCCCTTTCCGTAGTTTGTGGTAGGTCTTGTATTCGTAGGTCAGGCAGCAGAGAAGCCGGTTGCAGACCCCGGATATCTTGGCCGGATTGAGAGGCAGGCTCTGTTCCTTGGCCATTTTGATGGAGACAGGGGCGAAATCCTTGATGAACGACGAGCAGCATAATTCGCGGCCGCAACAGCCCAGGCCGCCGATCATTTTGGTTTCGTGGCGGACGCCTATCTGGCGGATTTCCACCCGGGTCCGGAATTCCTGGACGAGATCTTTGACCAGCTCCCGGAAATCAACCCTGTTTTCGGCCGTGAAATAGAAAATTATCTTGCTGCCGTTGAAAAATCTTTCCACCCGGGTCAGCTTCATGGCCAGTTTGTGTTTTTCAATATGTTTCTGGCAGATGGCAAAAGCTTCATCTTCGCGCTCCAGCAGACGCTCGAATTTGGCAATCTCATCCCGGTTGGCCCGCCTAGTCAGCAGGTAACTGGCCCTTTGTTTGGATTGGTCCCCGGTCTCGGCCAGGTCGGCAGGCCCACAACCTGTTATGGTTGCCGGTTCCAGGCCGTGGTCGGTCTGGATCATGACCACCTCACCTTTGCTGAGGTCGGATATACGGGAGGCGGCGGAACAGGAAGGGTTGTTTTCCCGGAACCGGACATAATAGAAATTATTCAGAGGGGCTTCCGGTTGCCGCTCCTGCTGCTCTTTGGGCGTCCCGTCCTGCTTGGGTTGCTGCTCGTTATTTTTAGAAGAGGTATCCTGCAAGGTTTTCCTCAAGAATCCTGGTTAATAAAACAAATATCGGTCTGGTCGTAAAAGGCAATCCCCTACATTAACAGGACCGGGGGGTTAAAGCAATCCAAAGAAGAGTGATTCGCAGACCAGAGTCCGGTTGCAGTTGCGGGCCAGTTCCTGGCGGGCCTTGTCGAACAGGTCAAGATGGTTGAGCAGGGTTACCGGACTCCAGCGAGCCGCAGCCCTGGCATTCAAGTCTTGCAGATCGCGGTTGTTGATCTGGTCCCGGAGGTTGTGGGAAAGCATTACCAGGTCGCGAGACCAGAGTTTAAGCAGCTCTATTAATTCCGGCAGGTAGTCACTTTCGGCGGCTGCCTGCTCGGCCAGACGGAATACTTCTTCTGCGGTCTGCGGGCCGCCGGCCTCAAGTTCGAGCAGCCCGTTGATAATGTCCTTGCGAAGCTCCAGTAATTCCGTGTCGGCCAGCAGTCTGGCCCGGCCCAGGCTGCCATCGGCAACGGCGGCCAGAGTGGCGGCGGCATGGGGATCGGTCCCTTCCTCCGTAAGCTTGTTTGCCACCAGATCGTGGGGCAGCCCGGTAAAAGGCACGACCTGACAGCGGGAGATAATGGTCGGCAGAATGTCGCCGGCTTCGTCACCCGTCAGGATGAGCAGGTTGCCGGGCGGTGGTTCTTCAAGGGTTTTCAGCAGGCTGTTGGCGGCCTCGCGTCTCATCGTGTGGACATCGGTTATAATAATGGTTCGGCAATCTGCTTCGAAGGGGGGGAACGTCAGGGCGTGTTTGAGTTCGCGAATCTGTTTGATCTTGATCGAAACGCCATCAGGTTCAATGGTCACCTGGTCCGGGTGGCTGCCAGACCTGAGCTTGCGGCAGGAGTCGCAGGAACCACAGGCATCCTGGTCGTCGGTCCGGTGCCGGCAGTTTATATAGTTGCCGAAGGCCCTGGCCAGGGATTTTTTCCCCACCCCTTCCGGGCCGCGAAACAGGTAGGCATGGCTGAGGCGTTTGCCCAGAACGGCGCGGCGCAGCATGTCTTTGGCTTTTTCCTGCCCCAGAATGGAGTCGATAGTGAAATATTCGTTGCTCATTTATTTCCAGAGATTTTGTTGTCGGCGATCAATGGCTTCATCGTCTGCGCCATTTTCAGGGGGGCAGCCCCCGCTATTGGCGCGGACGTATAAAAAACGTTCCAGATTGCGCTGGTAATCGGTCCACTGGTAGCCCTCACCTTCCAGCTTGCCGCCCAGGCCCGACAGGTAGTTTATCTTGGCATCAAGGTCATCAATGAAATGCAGGATGAATGCCTCCATCATCATCGGCAGGGTGGGAGAACCGAATTCATGCCGACCATGGTGGGCGAGAATCAGGTGCTTAAGACGGGTGGCGGTTTCTTCCGGGAAATTATCGAGGAGGGATACTTTTTCCTGGATCATCTCTATTCCCAGGACCATATGGCCGACCAGGCGGCCCCGGTCCGAGTAATCATATGGGAGGGAATCGTAATCGAACTCCACCAGTTTGCCGATGTCGTGCAGCATGGCTCCTGCCAGCAGCAGCGAGCGATCGATCGCCGGGTACAGATCGGCCAGTTGGTCAGCTACCCTGGTAACCCCCAGGGTGTGTTCCAGCAATCCGCCCAGACAGGCATGATGCATGTGCTTGGCGGCCGGGGCTTTTTTGAAAAGGGGGAAGAGGGTGCGGTCCTCAAAAAAGGCGAGGACCAGATTGCGCAGGTGGTCGTCCTCGATGCTCCTGGCAAGCTGGGTGATTTCCCCGGCCATGGAGCTTATATCGCCTGCGGTTACCGGGATAAGGTTGCCCATCTCCTCGGGTGAAAGCTCGGCTTCCTCCAGGGAGTCGATTCGCAGCTGTAATACTCCCCGGTAGGACTGAGCCTGGGCCTTAACCCTGATGGTGGCGCCTTGTCGGCAGCTTTTCAGGTAATGATCCGCGTTTTCCCATACCCGGCCGCCGATCTCCCCGGAAGAGTCCATGATGGTAAGGGCCAGGTAAGGCTTGCCGGCCTTGGTTTCCCCCCGGTTAACCTCTTTAACCAGAAAGATTCCTGCCACTGGCTGGTTATCTGTTATTTCCCTGATGCGCATGGTTTCACTATTTATTCGAGTACGGTCGCTATCGCCCGTTAACTGCTGCCGGTCCTTAAAATGGTCTTTTCGGGGTTTCGTAAACTCGCTTATCTGCCCGATTTCTGCGTTATACACAGAAAATTAACCTGAGTGGACGGAGAGTATAATAAATCACGTTCTATTTCCACATTTAAAAAAAATCTTGCAAAGGGGAAATAACCTGCTATCCTGACAAACTTATTCATCGTGGCCTGACATGTCTGTGCCTCTGAAAATGACAGGAAATATTGAAGATAAATGATTGGTTTACCGGGAGGAGGAGCTCGTTTGCAGAAACTCGAAAAGTGTCCGGGGTTTTCCCTGGTCGAACTGCTGGTGGTAATGACCATAGTGGCAATTTTGGCCGTTACCGTGGCGGGATCCTTTGGTTCGGCCGAGGTGCGACTGCGGGGTCAGGTTTTCAGCATGATGGGGGATTTTAATATGGCCCGGTCGGAGGCGGTAAAAAAGGGGCTGGAAGTAGCCATCGACCTGGGGCGTCTCGGAGAAACAGATGATGACGGGCGGCTCTGGCCGGCTGATGGCTACCGGATTTGTCTGGATGTGGACGAAGACTCAAACTGCGACTCGGCTGACGAGCTTTTGCGGGAGGTCGTTTTTGACGAGGAAGTGCATTTTTATGATGTCGACCTGCCTCCTCCGGCCGGGCCGGATAAGACCGTCACCGGTGAGGCTTGGAGCGCAGGTGGCGATGGAATCAGTTTTTCCGCCAACCGCCTGCTGATGAAACCGAACGGGACCAGCAACAAGGCCGGGACCATCTACCTTTTTTCGCCGGGGGGCAAGGATGGTGTGAGGGGAGGGCCGATGGCACTGGTCCTTAACCGGATAGGCCGGATGAGGGTTGCCCGCTGGGTCGGCGAGTGGCGCACCAAATGACAGATAACTCGAAGGATATAAAACAGCAGGCCGGTTTCACCCTGATCGAGCTGATGGTGGCCCTCACTCTGGGCCTCTTTGTCTCCATGATTTTTTACAAGACTTTTGTCTCGTTTGCCTCTGTGGCCGGGGGCCAGGAGCAGACCGTGGAACGCAATCAGAATCTGAGGGTCGGGATTTCTCATCTGGCTAGAGAGGTGCGGCTTGCCGGCTTCACCGGTTCATTCAGCCACCTTGGCCTGGAGGCTGGAATCATATCGGCGCAACAGGACAGTCTCAGGATCACCAGGGACCTTACCGGCGGCGAAGATGATGGGCGGGATAATGATCGCGACGGTGAAGTGGATGAAGCGGATGAGGCGGTTTTCGGAGATGGTGATCTGGAAGATAATTACGAGGACGTGATCTTTATGCTGGCTGGGCCCAACCTCAATGGCTCTTTCGATCTGCAGCAGGTGGATCTGAACGGCGCCAGCGATACGGTAATTGAGAATGTCGATGGTCTTAACTTCGTCTATCTCGATGAAAAGGGGATTCCCCTGGCCGGGCCGGCCGATGGGCAGAATGTCGCCACAACCCCGGAAGTCTCCAGGCGGCGGGAAATCCGCAGTGTTGAGATCACCATGGTTGTGCGCACTACCAACGAGGACTTTTCGTACCGGGATAATCGCGCCTATCGGAACAAGCAGGACAGTAATGGCGATGGCTTGAACGATCTGGTCCTGGATGCTTTTGGTGATAAATACAAAAGAAGGCTGGTCACAGCCACCGTGCAATGCCGGAATCTGGGTTTGTAGGGGCGTTCGGCAACTAGGGACTGCAGTGAGGGGGAACAGGCTGATTTGGAAGCTGTAAACCGCAGAACCGTAGAACAAGGAATATTGAATAACGAAGTGTCAGGTGTTTCTTTTTGCGATCCTGAATTCCTGGTGACCTTGATAGTTGCTCTTTCGTTTCTGTCACAACCAATGAATCCGGAGAAAATCTTGCCATCAAAGTCGAAGTTCATCCCCTCAAGGGGGGACTAAAAAGAGTGCCCTGGAAGGTCGCTTATCTGCTTCGCGTCTCGCAGATAAGCGACCGAGGGGAGACTTCGATTACGGGGCTGAACCGTCATTGCGAGGAAACGGTAGTGACCGAAGCAATCTCGCTGTTTTCCTTTACATGACACCCTTTGCGTCAGCGTGAGGAGTTGTTGGCGCGTGGCACTCTCATGGTGAAGACTTCAGATGTATAAACTCC
>JBDLIW010000086.1:0-5466 GCA_039714695.1 Thermodesulfobacteriota bacterium
TTGTCGCAACCCTTGTCGGCGTGGTGGCCGGCCTGCTGGTCGTAGTGTCCATAGTCCTGCTGGACAAGATAAAAATTGACGACCCGGTTGGCGCTATTTCGGTACATGGTGTGGTCGGAATCTGGGGGCTGATAGTCGTGGCTTTTACCAATCCGGAAGTATCGTTGGGTGCCCAGCTTACCGGTATCGGAGTAATTTTTGCCTGGGTGTTTGGCACCAGCCTGATAGCCTGGTCCATTATTAAAGCGCTTATGGGTATTCGGGTCAGCGAAGAGGAAGAGCTTAAAGGTGTCGATATCCATGAATGCGGCCTTGAGGCATACCCGGAATTCAATGGTAAATAGGGGAATGGTAACGGCGTGAGCCCGTTGCAATCCAAATCGGGCCGGCCTGAAAGGGGCGGCCCGGCAAAAACAAGTAGTTCATTAACCATAAAAGCAAATGGAGCTTAACAATGAAAAGTACAGCAAGAAAAATTCTGGTGACCGGCCTTGTCGCTCTGGGAATTTCAACCACGATCCCCGGAACCGTACTGGCCGAGGACAAACCCGAAGCCGATTTCAGCGTCGGTGCATACAGCCAGTACGTCTGGCGCGGGTTTGCCTTCAGCGACAGCAGTGTGGTCGTTCAGCCGTCGGTGACGGTTGCCTACAAAGGCTTTGGAGTAAATTTCTGGGGGAATCTTGATACCGATGAAGTTGGTAGTGACACCAAGAACTGGAATGAAACCGACCTGACCATCTCTTATGACGGCTCGATCGGCAAGATCGGCTATGGGGTCGGGTGGATCTACTACAATGTCGACGGGGCAGACGAGACAGAGGAACTCTATGCTTCAGTCAGCGCCGATATTCTCCTAGCACCGACCCTGACTTTCTACAACGACATCGACAGCTACCCGGGCTATTACGTTACCTTGGGGGTCAGCCACTCCGTCCCGGTCGCGGAAGGAATGGCCCTTGATCTGGGCGCACAGGTCGGATTTCTGGATGACGATGCCAATTACAGCGAATTTCACGATGCACTGATCAGCGCTTCGATGACTTTCGCGGTTAATGACTATGTGTCGGTTACTCCCGAACTTTATTACTCGTTCGCCTTAACCAGTGACGCGGAATTGATGATCGCCGGCGGCAGTGTTGATGGTGAAGATGATCATCTCTTCGGTGGGGTTTCAGCCAGCTTTGCGTTCTGATGGTTTTTTAGACTGTCACCTCTTCACTCCGCAACTGAGGGTCGTGGCGCAACAATTTCCTCCTTCATCCTTGGAGGGGTGGCAGCCTAAAATTTTACCGGACGACAAATAATCAAATTAAAGGGGGGCCTTCAGTCTCCCTTTAATTTTAGCGGTTCAGACCAACAAATACCCTGAGAGGAAAAGAAAAGTGGTTAGAAAATTCCTCGTATTTCAACATAACCCCTGGGAAGGGCCAGGTAAAGTTCTGAGGGAAGCTGCACTCGGAAATGCTGTAGAACTTGATGTGGTAAGAACGTGGGAAGAAAGAATACCTGATCTTGCCCCCTACGACTGTTTAGTGGTTCTGGGTGGCGGTCCTAACGTAGATCAGGAAGATGAATTCCCTTTTCTGGTTGAAGAAAAAAAAGCTATCAAAAAATCCCTGGCCGATAACCGTCCATACCTTGGCTTTTGTCTTGGCCACCAGTTGTTGGCAGAAGCTCTCGGTGCACAGGTAGGACGAAACCATAAAAGCAGTATAGGGTTCGTAACCGGTTATCTAACCCACAGAGGTCATGATCACCCCGCCTTTAATGGGTTGCCCGATTGTTTCCCCATATTCAAGTGGCACTCCCAGACCGTTAAAGAGCCACTTCCTGGACATCTAAGAATTTTGGCCACTTCGAACGAGTGCCAGGTGGAAGCCTTGTCAGTAATAGGTCGTCCCCATATCCTGGGCTTACAGTTTGACAATCATTCAGCCTCGCTCTCGGAAGTTGAATCCTGGCTGGATAAAGACGAGGCGTGGCTGTCAACACTTCAGGACCAAGTAGTCAATCGGAATAAAATGCTTGCTGCTGCTGAACAAAACAGTATGGAAATAAAGTGTGAATTTGAAATGTTCTTCACCAATTTCCTTAAACTCATAAATACCATTTGATTAGAACTGTCATAATCAATAAGATCAAAACATGAAAGACGATCGCAAAGACAACATGTTCGCGTTACTTCGCCAGGATGGTCCTTTTGCCACAAAAGATATGCCACCCAGGACGAATATCTTTTCTGCAGAAACTCGCTCACGAATCAAATGTCTCAGAGAAAAAGGCATTGTCACCAAATATCGTGTTCTCAGGAACCACATCTTTGATTTTTTGAACGTCAGTTCGATATCAGAGATAGAAGACCTTATAAAGGACAAAGAAAAACAGGTCGAGATAAACCGAAGGGCTTACAAACTGTTGGGCAACATGTTCGGGATTGACGGCAACGAAAGAGAGATCGTCACCCGAGTCGACAGTTACAGCCGGACCGCCGATGGAGTAGTCCGCTACCTGCGCAACAAGGTGCTGGCCAACTACGCATCGCACATCGAAATAACCAACGAGATAGATATTGCCACCAGTCCGGTGGATCTGCTACTGATCACCTACGACAGACGCTATCATAAAAAAGCCCGATTTGAAGCCAAGCGCAAACTAATCCTCATGCAGTTGGCCGGGTCGATCGATCAGCGGGAAAGAGAGACCAATATCGAGGCCAAATTTTCTGATTTCCTCTCCTTCCTGAACAATTATGTCTGGAGCAATGACAACCTTATCGGCGAGCTAAACCCGGTCTATCTCTTGAGTAACCATGAAATCGGCAACTTTATCTGCAATGAGGTGAGAGTCATCAGCACAAGAGAAGCGGATGAAGTTGCCCAGGAGAAAGGCCGCAAGCTGACCCTGGTCAAAAGGAGGAACTTTAAAGTTGATAGCCGTTCTATACCCATCTATGTGAGTATCAGGAAAAAACCTCCGGAAGCCAAAGTTTTGAAGCTGCTCAGAAAGGGTGAGGAAAATCCTGCCGTGGCAGT
The DNA here is from genome assembly GCA_039714695.1 of Thermodesulfobacteriota bacterium. GTDB lineage: Bacteria > Desulfobacterota > Desulfobulbia > Desulfobulbales > JAGXFP01 > JAGXFP01. The sequence goes on from JBDLIW010000086.1 coordinate 3,036, forward strand.
TGATGACGAGTTAGGTTTGATGGGGGTTGTCGATTCGGTGATGGACATAAAAGCGTTCCAGAAACACCTTACCAGATCAGCCATCAAGGCGGATTCGTTTATGACTCTGGAAGAGGTCAACGATACCATTTCGGGCGGAAGCCATCATAATACAAATATCGGCAGCTCGGCAAAGACCCCGATGTTCAAGTTCTTTGCCAGAATGGGCGGGATGCGGGTTGAATTCATTATCCATACCAACGAAAGCTATCTCAACTACATGTATCAGAAGGATGTCGCCCATGATGAATACGAGGTGAAAAGGATTTTCGATTCAGGGGTTGCAGAGCTGCTCTTTCCCCATGAGATATATCATCTCGACATGAAAAAAGTTAAGGACAAACTAATCCGCTGGTTCAGGAGCAGGATTGAGGAATTTTAAGAATCTAAGGTTTCAGACTGCCTCCTCTTATCCCATCAAACTGAATGCAATGCCATAACAAGGGACCTTCAGCAAATATCCCTGTTGATCACAGCAGATCATTCAACTGGAAATCTATACTGCGTTTAAGTCAATGATCTTGCCGACCAGGGCTGAAAAGCCTTCCAACTGCAGGGGATAGCTGAGGGTTGCGGTCTTTTTTCTGATTTCTCCAACGATCCTGTCATATTCGTGATTTGCCAGTTTTATCTTCCCGCCCTTCAGACATTCCTCGATCTCCAGCCGGCCTGTTTTACTGCCGAACAGGATCTGCCTCTTTAAGCCCACGGTTTCCGGGGGGTAAGGTTCATAGGTCGCCGGTTCCCGCCGTAACCCCTGCAGGTGCAGGCCGGTTTCACAGGCGAAGATCCTGCTGCCGACCACCGGGTGATGGTCGTCAAGCGGTCTGCCACAGAGAAGCGCCACTTCCCGGGTCAGTTCTTTCAAGGGTGCAAGATCGTAATTCTGGCCACGGCGAATGGCAAGGAAGCCGGCCAGTTCCTCGAGCCGGGCGTTGCCGACCCGTTCACCGATCCCGTAGACAGTCACATCGGCCCAGTCTGCTCCTCCGTCGAGGGCCGCCAGGCTGTTGGCGGTGGCCATCCCGAAATCGTTATGGCAGTGAACGCCGATCTCAATCCCGAACTGTTCTTTGAGGTGGGTCACCTGACCGGCCAGCTCAAGTGGCGTCGCGACCCCGACGGTATCAGCCAATCTGATCCGGTCAACTCCGGCTTTTTGGGCCGTGGCAATGATCTCTTCCAGAAAAGCCAGGTCGGCCCGGGTGGCGTCTTCAATACCTAGTGATATATAGCCCAAACCGCTTTCCCGGGCCTGCTTGATGCTGCCTGAAACTCTATCGAGAACCCAGTCCCTGGACTTGTTCAGCTTTTTGCTGATATGGAGATCGGAGCCGGGGATAGAAAGAGAGAGGACATCCGGTTTCAGGGCGCTAGCGCAAGCGATATCCTCCGGGCGGCACCGGCTCCAGAGGGCAAGTCTAGCTTGGACTTTAGCGGCCCGGCATTGCCTTATAAGTTCGGGGAGATCCCGGTCATATCTGGTGACTACCCCGATCTCCAGTTCTTCAACGCCGATCTTATCGACTCTTTTAACAATTGCCAGTTTATCATCAAGACTGAAACTGGCCCCGACCATCTGGCTACCTTCCCGGAGAGTACTATCGATCAGGCCTTTCATTTCACTCTCCCTGCGGCGATCTTCACTTTGACACCGTTACAACATGTAAGTTGGCAGCCACTGCGATCAGTAGCGGACGATGTTCTACCGTTGCAAGTGGAGAAGCAAAGAATACGAGAAAGACAATCACTATGGGGGGAGACAAATGTTTTCATGGTTTTGTCAGACTGTAATCTTTTCGATCGGTCCCTCATCGATGACCGGTTCAATGCCAATTTTTTTCAGTTCCTCAGCCGGTTGCTCTCCAATTCTGGTGCAATAGACTCGCTCGCAACCGGATAATATATCGGCAATCTCTGAAAACTTGTCACCATTGAACTCATGACTTCTATCACCCTCTGATAGTTGACCAGAAACCTTGACAGCCAGAAGCGTCTGGTTGTCACCGCTAATCTTATAGATCAGGAACCGCTCGGCCCGGCCGAAATGTTCATCAACATTGATCCCGTTTGTAGAAACTATTGCTACCTGCATTACTTACTCCTCCGCAATTGTGATTAATTACATCCACCACCACTACCTGTACAGCCGCCTTCAGCGCATGACTGTCTGCGGCCCCTGTAAGCATTAACATCCTGGCCGGCATAGATGGCCTCCAGACCCTCTTCGATAAAGCCGTTCATCACTGCTGCTTTCACACCCGCTTCTTGCAAGAGAGTTTCCGGGGTCTCACCGATGTTGCTGGTCAACAAGGCCCGGCAATCACCAAGGAGCCTGGCCAGGGCGGTCCAGCGCCGAACCCCGCCGCCAGATTCCGGAGCCTCACGTTCG
>JBDLIW010000087.1:0-5454 GCA_039714695.1 Thermodesulfobacteriota bacterium
ATTTGCAATACGTATAACTGGAGCTTGAAGACAATGAAAGAGGGTATCCATCCTGAATACCACAAAATTAAAGCCCAATGTGCTTGTGGTAATGAAATTGAGACTGGTTCAGTGATCAGTGAGATCAAGACCGAGATTTGTTCCGCCTGCCATCCTTTCTTCACCGGCAAGCAGAAACTTATTGATACTGCCGGCCGGATTGAGAAGTTCAAGAAAAAATACGCCAAGCATCTGCAGCAGGAAAAGTAACGCAGCTATTACCTTTTCAATTAGTGTTAGATACTGTGCTTCCGGGGTTCAGTTGCGGGCTTTTAATTGGTTCGCCTGGGCCCTTTGTGTTTTTAGGCATAACCACTATCAAATTCAACGGTCTGATTCATTTATAATCTGTCATGTTCGCCCGATTTGAAAATCTGGAAGAAAAACTCCATGAACTTGAGCAGCAGCTTGCGGACCCCTCCCAGTTGGCAAACCAGGAGCAATTCGCCAAGTTGGCCAAAGAACACGCTCATGTTACGAAGCTGCATGAGCTTTATACGTCCTTCAAGCAGAATGAACAGGAACTTGCCGAAAGTAACGAACTCCTGAAATCCGAAGAAGATGAGGAGATGCAGGAGCTTGTTAAGGGCGAAATTGCCGCTCTGACTGAAAAGGCGGCAAGCATGGAGCATGAACTGATGATCATGCTTCTTCCCCCTGACCCCAATGATGAAAAAAATATTCTGCTGGAGATCCGGGCTGGTACCGGCGGTGATGAAGCGGCTCTTTTCGTCAGCGATCTTTACAGGATGTATTGCCGTTACGCGGAAACCCAGTCCTGGAAAGTTGAAGTAATGAGCAGTAGTCCCATCGGGATTGGTGGTTTTAAGGAAATAATCGCCCTGATCAAGGGTGATAAGGTATACAGCCGCCTGAAGTACGAATCAGGGGTGCATAGAGTCCAAAGGGTTCCTGAAACGGAGGCCCAGGGGAGAATCCATACTTCCGCAGTTACTGTGGCGGTTATCCCTGAGGCGGAGGATGTTGAGCTTAATATCGCCCCGAACGAATTGCGTTTTGATGTTTTCCGCTCCTCGGGGCCCGGCGGCCAGAGTGTTAATACCACCGATTCGGCTATCAGGGTCACCCATCTGCCCACCGGTATCATCGCCACCTGCCAGGATGAGAAATCCCAGCACAAGAACAAGGCCAAGGCTCTAAAGGTTCTGCAGGCCCGGATACTGGATATGATGCAGCGGGAACAGCATGACAAGATCTCCGCTGATCGCAAAAGCCAGATCGGTTCCGGCGATCGCAGCGAGAGAATCCGCACCTACAACTTTCCCCAGGGAAGGGTCACTGATCATCGGATCAATCTCACCATCTATAAGCTTGAAGAAGTAATGATCGGCAAACTTGATGAGGTCATTGTCCCGCTGCTGACCCATTATCAGGCCGAAGCCCTGAAAACCCTGCAGTAAGTTTGCCGTCACCGGCTTTTCCGCCATGAAGGTCCGAGAATTATATAACCAGACTGTCTCCCGTATCCAGCAAGCCGGCATCCCTGATGCCTCGTTCGAGGCAGAACTTCTATTGCAGTATTTTCTTGGTATCAAACGGGTGGATATCTACCTTGCCCGAACCGAACCGACCCAGGCCGAACTCCAGGAGTTCGACGTTATCCTCAAACGGCGCCTGGCCAGGGAACCCCTTGCTTATATTACCGGCGAACAAGAGTTCTGGTCTTTGTCTTTTGAGGTCTCCCCGGCAGTCCTGATTCCCAGGCCGGAAACCGAACTGCTCATAGAAAAAGTTATTGGCGGAATATCAGATCCGGCAAATTTTGCCGGTAGAATTCTGGATCTTGGCACCGGCAGCGGTGTGATAGCAGTCGTCCTGGCCCGCGAACTTCCACAGGCGGAAGTAATCACCGTCGATAAATCGGGCGAGGCACTTGACCTGGCACGCCGCAACATTAGAAAGCATGGGGTTGAAGGGCGGGTATCTTTAGTTAACAGCGACTGGTTCAGCAGCCTTCGGCAGGAGGCGGAATTCGATATTATAGTGTCCAATCCGCCTTATGTTTCAGCCCAGGTCCGTGAAAGTCTCCAGCCGGAACTTGAATTTGAACCAGGCGATGCCCTTTTTGCGGGGGATGGGGGGCTTGGTGCCTATCAGATAATTATTCCCCAATGCCGCAGTTTTATGAAAAATGACGGTTCATTGCTGCTGGAGATCGGTTATGACCAGGCGGAGATAATTTCCGGGATGATAGCCGCTGCCCCGGGGCTTATCTTAAGTGAGATCGTCAACGATTATGCCGGTCTGCCAAGAGTGGCAGTGGTAAAGGCTGTTGACTGAGGGACAACTCGAAGGTAAGTTGCATTGACGTGCCCGTAGCGGGATCCGTCTGGAATTTTTACCTGAATGATCCGTAGCCGTTTTGGCGCGGATGATAACCAATCTGGAACAATAATAATGGATAAAATCATCATTAACGGCGGGCGACCGCTGAAGGGCGCTATCAGAATAAGCGGGGCCAAGAACGCCGCGCTGCCGCTGATGGCGGCCACAATCCTTGCCCCCGGAAAGCACATCCTCCATAACGTGCCCGATTTGCGCGACACCCGGACCATGCTTGTTCTCCTGGAGTCGTTCGGGGTCACCTGGGAGCGTCGGCAAGATGACGGCGCCCTGGTTATCGATGCCACCAATCTCGATAATTTTGAAGCATCATACGATCTCGTCAAGACCATGCGTGCTTCGGTCCTGGTCCTGGGGCCGCTGCTGGCCAGAATGGGACGAGCCCGGGTCTCGCTGCCCGGCGGTTGTGCGATAGGTGCGAGGCCCATAGATTTCCATATGAAGGGACTTGGCAAGCTGGGGGTTGAACTGACTCTTGAGCAGGGGTATGTCGAAGGTGCGGTCAGCGGCAGGTTGGCTGGCGGTACCGTCTACTTTGATATTCCGTCGGTTACCGGCACCGAAAACATCCTGATGGCGGCAACGCTCGCCGATGGGGATACGGTGATCAAAAATGCCGCCCGTGAACCGGAGATCGGCAATCTCATAGATATGCTCACCGATATGGGAGCCAGTATCGAAGGCAAGGGGACGGACCGCTTGCTCATCCATGGTGTTGAGGAATTGCGTGCCGTTGAATCGCGGGTGATTCCCGACCGGATAGAAACCGGGACCTATCTGATAGCTGCAGGAGCAGTGGGCGGTGAACTAACCCTGACTGATTGCAATCCTTCCCATCTCCCTGCTCTGCTCGAAAAACTTAAAGAGGTCGGCTTGGCTCTCGAAGAAGGCCCGGACTGGATTAAGGTCAGTGGTAACGGCTCTCGCAAAAGTGTTGATGTGAAAACCTTGCCGTTTCCGGGATTTCCCACCGACCTTCAGGCGCAGATTATGGCCCTGATGTCTATCAGCAATGGTCTCAGTGTAATTACGGAAACAATATTCGAGAATCGCTTCATGCATGTGGCGGAACTGCGCCGCATGGGAGCAGATATCAAGGTCGACGGCCATAGTGCGATTATCAAAGGGGTGAAAAAACTGTCCGGGGCCCAGGTTATGGCCACCGATCTTCGGGCCAGCGCTTCGCTGGTTATCGCCGCCCTGGCCGCAGAGGGTGAAACCCACATCTCCAGGGTCTACCATCTTGATCGTGGCTATGACGATCTGGTCGGCAAACTAAACGGGGTGGGGGCGGATATTAGGCGGGCCAAGGAATAGTGTTTTGAAATTCGGGATCGGCAGGGGGGGCGAAAAAAAATCGGGTGCATTTCTTTGGTTACTTTCTTTTGTACCCTGAAGGGCACTCTTTTTAGTCCTCCCTTGAGGGGGATAAATTCCAACAAAGAAAGTAACAAACAGGTTATTGGAAATACACTACGTGAAATAATCTTCCACGGTAGTCCGTGAAGAACAAAAAAAGGCGGGGATTTCCCGCCTTTTTCTATGTGAGTCCCTAATGTTAACGGAACTGATTAATGGCTGAAGTCGTTATCCGGCCAGCGTTTTTCCTTGAAAAGCGAACCGCCTATATCCCGCAGCATGAAATCGCGAATCTGCTCGATCTTCTCGAAGGAGACATCGAGGAATAAAGCTATGTCATCGAGACCGTAACCGTCGTCAAAATGCCGTTCGGCAATCATCAGCCTGAGAAAATCCTCGCCGATCTCTTTTTTCAGGTGTTTTTCCACGCCGGTCAGTACTTCACAGGCCTGATCATAGGTTTTGCCTTTATTCACCTCCAGCCGCAATTGTCTGATTGTCTGTTCATAGAACAATTCATCAGCAGCGGCCGGGATGTAAGTATCTATATCTTCGTCGTTGTTTTTTGAAGCCATTATTACCTCTAAAATATATAAAAAAAAATTAATTTACAGTTTGTCCGCTTTACTTATCAACTGCGGTGGATTTTGTAAATATATTCTTGAAATTAATCGTGGGGAATTTTGTAAACCCTTATCTGTACGGGGTTTACAGGCAATTGCGTAAAATGGAAGCTATGGTCTGGGCGGTGTATTCCTTAAGTCTCCAGACCTTGGCAAGGGCGGTGGCGTTGTCGGCGATTTCTTCGATATCGCCAGCCGATATGTTGAGTTCTTTTAAGGTCACGGGGCTGTTGATTTTCTCGAACCAGTCCCGCAGGAGGGAAATCCCCCGATTCGCCGCTTCTCGATCATTTTCTGCTTCAACTTGAAAAACGCGGCGGGCAAACTGGGCGAATCTGGCCGAATCCTGCTCCGCCTGCCATGACATCCAGCCGGGCATCACGACCGACAGGCCGGCTCCATGGGGTACATCATAGATAGCACTTAAGGAATGTTCGATCATATGCATCGGGAAACCGACCATACCGAGGCCGGCGGCGGTAAGGCCGTTAAGCGCCAGAGTAGAACACCACATCAGGTCGGCCCGGCCATTATAATCATCTTTCTCCAGAAGGACCTTGTCGCAACTTTCCATGATATTGATGACCAGGCCTTCCATGAAACGATCCTGCACTCCGGTGGAAGGGTCACTGGTTGTGAAATAAAATTCGAGGATATGGGCGATGGCGTCAACCGCGCCATAGGCTGTGTAGTCGGCCGGTACCGTGAAAGTCGCGGTGGGGTCGAGAATGGATACTTCCGGTTTCAGCACCTGGTTGCCGATTCCGAATTTATGTTGTTTTTCCTCGTTGGTTATGACCATGCCGCCATTCATTTCCGAACCGGCAGCAGCAATTGTCAAAACACAGGTGAGGGGCAGTTTTGCCTTAATGCTCTTTTTGCCCCGGAAGAATTGCCAGACATCGTGGTTGACCAGAGCTCCGGCGCAGATGGCCTTGGCACTGTCGATAACGCTGCCGCCGCCTACACCAACCACAACCTCGATTCCATTCTCCCTGGCGAGTTTTATTCCCTCGCGGACATGGCTGAGCCGGGGGTTTGATTTAACATCCGGATGTTCGATAACGGT
>JBDLIW010000088.1:0-5435 GCA_039714695.1 Thermodesulfobacteriota bacterium
GAAGGTGAGATGGCCATTGAGGCCGGCTCCCGGTTGGTGGGGGTTAACAACCGCGACCTGCGCGATTTTTCCATGGATCTTGATACGACCCTGAGGGTTAAGCGCATGCTGCCGCCGGAGATTCCGGTGGTCAGCGAATCGGGGATCAGGAATTATAACGATGTCAGTAAACTGGCCGATAACGGGGTTGCGGCGGTTCTGGTCGGGGAAACTCTGATGCGGGCAAATGACCGGGCTGCCGCCCTTGGCGAACTGACAGGGCGAAAGTAACATTTAGAGGATAGTTAATGGTCAAGAGAACGCGGATTAAAATATGCGGGATGACTGAACAGGCTGATGTTAAGCGGGCAGTTGCTGCCGGTGTCGATGCCCTCGGTTTTATCTTTGCCGAGAAAAGTCCGCGCCGGATCGAACCCGACAAGGCCAGGGACCTGATCAGAACAGTGCCTCCTTTTGTCGATACGGTCGGAGTATTCGTCAATGCTGACCCTGATCTGGTCACCGATATTATCAAGTATTGCGGACTGACCATGGTCCAGCTGCATGGCGATGAGCAGGTGGACTACTGCGAGCTGATGCCGGTGAGGGTCCTGAAGTCATTTGCTGTCGGTAAAGACGAGGTCACCCCGAAGATAGAGCGTTATGAGAATGCTGTGCAGGGTTATCTGCTGGACACTTACCATGAGAAGATGGCTGGTGGCACCGGGCAGCCATTTGACTGGAAGATTGTTGAAAGTCTGAATATTCCCGGTCCGGTGTACCTGGCGGGCGGGATTGGCCCGGAAACGGTTGAAGAGGCGATAAAAATCGTACGGCCTTTTGCCGTGGATGTAAACTCCGGAGTTGAGATTGAGCCCGGGAAGAAGGATCATGATAAGATTGCGGCTGTGGTTGAGGCGGTCCGGAGGGCAGATCAGGTTTAGTAATTTATAACCTCACATGGTACTTGCACAGAAGACAGCCAATTCCTGCTCAAGAGGTACAAAAAAAGCCGGGTCGCAAATCTGCGTGCCGGCTTTTTTTATATGGTTCCCCTTTGCTTAGGGGCCATTAAAGTAAATGTTCACTACCTCTTCAGCTCCGCCGTCAAAAGAGAGGGTCAGCCGCAGCCTCTGGGCGGTTTCCGCTTCACTGCCACGGTTTCCCGGAAAGAACATGGTGCCGTATCCCAGTTGACCGGGCAGGATTGGATCGTTTTTTACGGTTTTCTCGGCCAGATCCTGCCTGATGGTCCTGCTCTGTTTCTGTGAGGCCTCGGCCCCGCCGATAATAGCACCACCGGCCGCTCCGAGCACAGCCCCTTTGCCCATTGACTCACCGATATTGTTGCCGCTGACAATGCCGGCAGCCAGACCGGCGACGGCTCCCGCGGCGCCCATCAGCAGGGACGGCTTGCCTGCTCCTTTGACGGTCTCGCCGATATCCACGTATTTACTGGTTCGCTGGTGGGTTTTATCCAGGGAGAGGACCGGCCAGGCATTATTCTGCTCATCAATCAGAAAGGTTTGGCGTGGGTTGATTCTCGCTGCCTGGCTCCCGTCATTTTGGAAGGTGAGCTGAACCGGCAGGATACCAGCCTTGCGGATATCATAGCCGTATACATCAGCGGCATCGTTTGCATCAAGATAGGCGGTTGCCGAGATTTTGAGCCCGTTAATCACCACCAGGCTTGGCGATGTTTCCGGCAGTTTAATCGGTGCTACCCTGTCACGATAAGTGCAGGAAGAAAAGATTAGTGCCGCAATTAAGCACGAAATAAATATCGATAATCTTTTCCTGGTCACAGTAGTATTAGTCATCAAACTCCTTCCGTCTTATGCTGTGAGATGAACGTTACTTGTTTTTAATAACGACAAACCTGGTATGCCCGTCTTTCCTGGTCAGTAGCAGGATGTTTTCATTCGGCTTTATTTTACCCAGGATCTTGTTCAGGTCCTTAATTTTTTCAACCGTCTGCTGGTTAACTTCGATGATAATCTCGCCTCGCTGAAGACCTGCGGTTGACGCGGGTGAGCCGCCTTCAACATTGGAGATCAGTAACCCCTTTTCTTCATCGATCCCAAGAGACTGGGCCAGCTCCGGAGTTAACTCCTGAACCGTCAGCCCCAGTTTTTGACTGCTGCTATCTCCCGGAGCGGCTCCGCCGGCAACCTGTTCTTCATCCAGTTTGCCGATCTTGATGGTAATTTTCTTTTTCTTTCCTTTGCGGATAATGGTCAGTTCCGATTTGGTGCCGACCGGCGTCTGGGCTACCATCGAGGGAAGAAGGCTCATCTTGGTTATCTCTTTGCCCATGAATTCGATAATCACGTCGCCTTGTTTGATGCCCCCGTCTGCGGCGGGGCTTCCTTTCATGACCTCACCCACCAGGGCGCCGATGGGGCGGTCCAGGCCGAATTTATCGGCCAGTTCCGCAGTGACGTGCTGGATCATGACGCCGAGCCAGCCGCGGGTGACGGTGCCGTGTTTTTTGAGTTGGTCGACCACGTTCTTGACCATGTTTACGGGGATTGTGAAACCGAGGCCGATGTTGCCGCCACTACGACTGAAGATGGCGGTATTGATCCCGACCAGGTTGCCATCCAGATCAAAGAGAGGTCCGCCGGAGTTGCCCATATTAATGGAAGCATCGGTCTGGATGAAGTTTTCATAGGGGCCGCCGCCGATGGATCTTCCCTTGCCGCTGACGATCCCTGCGGTTACCGTGTTTTCAAAACCGAACGGATTGCCTATGGCCACTACCCAGTCGCCAACCCTTAGCTTTTCAGAGTCGCCGAAATTAATATATGTCAGGCCGTTTTTTGGTTCGATCTTGAGCAGCGCCACATCGGTTTTCGGATCACGACCGATTATCTTGGCGTCGTATTCCTCGTAATCTGTGCAGCGGACTTTAATTTCCTCCGCTTCCTCCACCACGTGGTTATTGGTTACTATGTACCCGTCAGCCGAGATGATCACCCCTGACCCGAGACTCTGTGTTTTTCTTTCCCTTGGCTGCTGCTCCGGCGAGGGGAAGTCAAAAAATTTCTTGAAAAACTCGGGGATTTCCTGGTCATTATGGAAAGGAGACGGTCCTTGTTTTGATCTCGGTTTGATGGTGGTCGTGGTATAGATATTCACCACCGACGGGCCCCGCTTTTCGACCAGATCGGCAATATTGTCAGGCAGCCCCTTGCCGGCCAGGGCATTGCCTGTCAGGCTGAAAAATGTCAGGGAAATTGTCAGGATGATAAGTTTTATGGGTACGATGACGCTGCTTTTCATGGTATTCATTCTCCTGTGTAGCCCGTGTAATTGTCATGGAGTATCCGGGATAGAAATGCTTTACTAGAAGATTGCATCATATCCGGTTAAGTAAGTCCAATGAAATGAATTTAATCACTGGTGATGATTTTTGCAAAGTCAGATAGGTTAAGATATGTAAAGTTAACAGCGGGTTTAATATTCGCTGCGTAATCTGTGAGATATAGAGGTAGTGATGGAAAATCTCGTCGAAGAGTTAAAGAAGGTTGTCAGATTCAAGGAAGAAACCGAGACGGGTGATATCGTTCTGGTGGCCATAGATACGCCCCGCTCTTTGCTTTATGCAAGGGTACGGGGGTTTGAAAGGGATGACAGCCGCAAGGATGAGTGGTGGCACGTCTCGTTGCAGCTTTTGACCGTGCCTCTCCAGGAAATAGTCTGGACCTTGCGGCGGGAACAGTTTACCGGCCGGGAAATTTTTACCATGGGTGGGGACAAGCGGTTTATCCAGGCAGTTGACCTTGATCTGCCTCCTGAAAATAAACCGGTGGACGATGATGCTGACAAGAAAGAACGGGGCAAGAAGGATAAACCCAGGTTGCAGGTCATTAAATAGATGAAGTACTTAAGACACTTTGATTATTTTAATTCACTGCGTGAATAACAGTTGGAAAGATGACCTTATCTGAAAAAGAAATAATTTCCCGGATCAGGCAGGGGAGCCGGACGCAATCCGGAGATTTGCTGGTGGGGATTGGTGATGATTGCGCGGTGATTCGCCGCGGCAACGGCCTGGTGGAGGTGGTTACCACCGATACCCTGGTTGAGAAGGTGCATTTCGACCGGGACTGGCATGACCCGCAGCTGCTCGGCCGAAAGGCTGCGGCCGTCAATCTGAGTGATGTGGCCGCCATGGGGGCAAGGCCCCGTTTTGCCCTTCTGTCGATAGGGCTGCCGGCTGAGTTGCCTGCCGGGTGGCTTGATGATTTTATGGCCGGGTTCATGGAAATTCTTGGTGAATACAATACCGATCTGGTTGGCGGGGATACGGTCGCCAGTGGCGGCGGGCTGGTGTTTTCAGTTACCATCATCGGCGAGGTCGAGGAGGATAAATTGCTGTTGCGGTCGGGAGCGCGCAGCGGTGATCGGGTGATGGTCAGCGGGCCGTTGGGCAATGCTGCGGCCGGGCTTGATATTTGCCGCAGGAAGAAAGACGGCTGGGCTGAGGGGCAGTGGCCGAACCTCGTTCAAGCCCATCTGGACCCTGTCCCTGAGGTTGTTCTGGGCGGGTTACTGGCTGACAGTGGCATGGTCAGTGCGATGATGGACCTGTCGGACGGCCTAGCCACCGATCTTGCGCATCTTTGTGCAGAGAGCAGGGTGGGAGCCGAGATTGAGTCCGGATCGATTCCCATGACCGGGGGGTTGCGCTCTGCCGCAGAAGCGCTGGATCGTGATCCTTCCGGCTGGGCGCTGTCAGGCGGGGAAGACTATAGACTACTATGTACCGTTCCCCCGGATGATGAGGCTGCGCTCCAGAAGATTGTCCGCAATGAGCTGGGGCGTGAACTTTATTCGGTCGGCAGGATTGTTGACGGGAGCGGGGTGTTTCTGCTTGAGGGCGAAGACCGCCGGGATATCTCTTATCAGGGATACGATCATTTCTCCTAAACATCGTTTTGACAATATTAATTCTCTGTTAAATATCCCCCGGATTATTTTAATTAAATAACAATATAAATATTTCTGTCATTCATGTTCAAACTAGTCAGCCCATTCACCCCGGCCGGAGACCAGCCCCACGCCATTGCGACCATCAGCAAAGGTCTCAGGGAGGGAGTCAGGGAGCAGGTCCTTCTCGGGGTCACCGGTTCCGGCAAGACCTTTACCATGGCCAGTGTTATAGCTGAAACGAACCGGCCGACCCTGGTCCTTGCCCCGAACAAGACTCTGGCTGCCCAACTTTATTCGGAGTTCAAAGAACTTTTTCCCGATAATGCCGTGGAATATTTCGTCAGTTATTATGACTACTACCAGCCGGAAGCTTATATCCCGCAGTCCGATACCTACATTGAAAAGGATTCGGCCATCAACGACGCGATCGACAAGATGCGTCACTCGGCAACGAGGTCCCTCCTGACCCGTAGCGATGTCCTGATAGTCGCTGCTGGCTCCTGCATCTATGGCCTTGG
>JBDLIW010000089.1:0-5435 GCA_039714695.1 Thermodesulfobacteriota bacterium
CATGACGCCCGCTCGACTTGGCATCACTAGCCCCCTGTATATACGTAATAATATCACACCCAAGGTTCAAAAGTCAAACATCCCCCACAAGCCAACAAGCTATAAGCTTGTCCTTCCGGCAAAAAATCCACTACCTCGGGAACCTAACCTGTTCCTGTCTCTGCTCTTCGGCATGCTTTTTCTAGTGGACGACCAGGGATTTTGCCTTTAAGTTTAGAAGATACAATTAAGATGGAAACTCCTCGTAAATTGACTCGTTTGCATTAGGGAATATCAATGACAATCACCTTCTGGATACCTGTTCTCCTCTCCGTAATCTCTTTGCTGTTATTACTGGTCGTGCTGAAGAAGCTCTATTTCCCCACCGACGACAGGGTTGAGAAATTGATCCGGGAAGAATTTATGGCCAGCCGAGAGGAGACCGGTCGGGCCGCCCGGGAGCTGCGAGAGGAGGTTGCCGCAGCCCAGAAAACCGCCAATGAAACGGTCATCCAGACCATTGGTGAAATGCGTAAAGCCCAGAAGGACAGTCTTGAATCCGTCGAGCAGCGCATCAGGGAACTGACCGACTCCAACCGCAACCGCCTCGACAAACTGCGCGATGTGCTGGATACCCAGATCAAGTCACTGCAGCAGAGCAACGAGAAAAAGCTCGATCAGATGCGGGAAACCGTTGATGAAAAACTCCAGACCACTCTGGAAAAACGTCTCGGGGAATCCTTTAAACTGGTCAGCGAAAGACTGGAGTCAGTCCAGAAAGGCCTCGGAGAAATGCAAACCCTGGCAACCGGCGTCGGCGATCTCAAGAGGGTACTGACCAACGTCAAGGCCCGCGGCACCTGGGGAGAGGTGCAGCTAGGGGCGATCCTGGAACAAGTCCTTACCCCCGACCAGTACGAGAAAAACGTCAAGACCAGGGAGGGCTCCCATGACCATGTGGAATACGCCATCAAGCTCCCCGGCCCGGACGACGATGTTGATAACGTAGTCTGGCTGCCGATCGATTCCAAGTTCCCCCAGGAAGACTACCTGCGCCTGGCCAACGCCGCCGACGTAGCCGATACTGAAGGAATGGAGAAAGCCCTGGCGGCCTTGAGCAGGTCTGTCCAGAACTCGGCCAAAGACATTTCCGCCAAATACCTGGATCCACCACAGACCACCGATTTTGCCATTATGTTCCTGCCGACCGAAGGGCTTTACGCAGAAGTTCTGAGGCAACCGGGTCTGGTCGAAAAACTGCAGCAGGATTTCCGGGTGGTGGTTACCGGCCCGACTACCCTGTCGGCAACCCTGAGCAGCCTGCGCATGGGTTTTCGCACCCTGGCTATCGAGAAACGCTCAAGTGAAGTGTGGAAAGTCCTGGCAGCAGTCAAGACCGAATTCGGAAAATTCGGCGGGATTCTCGATAAGGTCAAGAAGCAACTGGATACGGCGGCAAATACCATCGATCAGACCGGGGTCAGGACCCGGGCAATGGAACGGAAGCTGAAGGAAGTCGAACAACTGCCCACCGGCGAATCCGAAAAGCTCCTCGGCCTGGATGATGATCGACCACCCGGAGTGGACGACAGCTGACTTTACTTTTTTTGAATTTCATTAATGCTACATAAGAGTCCAGATAAATGATCCCGCCTCAAGCCCTGCTGTGAAAACAAACCCTGACCGACCGGTTGTCCCATGAGGCAGGCCGGTTATTGAGTGGTGCGTCAGGCAGCAAAACAATTGACCGGCCTCTGCCGGTTATTTACAATTGTCTTATGGATGATCTCTATATAAAGGCTGCCGAATTACTCAACAACAGCCGCCGCACCATCGCCCTGACCGGGGCAGGCGTTTCCGCTGAAAGCGGTATCCCGACTTTCAGAAATGATGACGGACTCTGGAAAAAGTACGACCCGGCTATTTATGCCTCCTACGAAGTTTTCCTCCGTGACCCTTCAAAATATTGGGAGATGCGGGGCGATTTTATCAGGACTTACAACTCCCTGGCCCCCAACAACGCCCACAAGGCCCTGGCCAAGATGGAAAGATTGGGGAAACTGGACCAGATCATAACCCAGAACATTGACGGACTTCATAGCAAGGCCGGCAACCGGGAGGTAATCGAGATTCACGGCAACCTGCAGGAATCATCCTGTATGACCTGCAACAGAGAGTTCACCCCAGCCAACTTGCCGGAAGGAATCCCACCTTACTGCCCCTGCGGCGGAGTGATCAAACCGAGCACGGTTTTATTCGGTGAACCAATGCCAGAGGAGGCCATGGAACGGGCCCTGTTTGAATCAAGCCACTGTAACCTGATGTTGGTCATCGGCACATCGGCAACTGTTCAGCCGGCCGCCTCCCTGCCGGTAATCGCCATGGACCATGGCGCCAGGCTAATCGAAATCAACCCGGAACCGGCACTCTTCCATGCCGACCTGCGGATACCGGAGCAGGCGGGACGAGCCTTACCCGCCCTGCTGGACAATCTGCCATAATTGCTGGTCAGGATGGCCCTGAAAAAAACGGCCTTCCCCTAGATCGAGACAGACTCCCAAGCGCTTGGCATTTCTGATCATTTATTATTATCCTCTTGATCCTGAACCATTCTTTTGAGATAATGATTATTAGTAATACTCTTTTTTACTCCTTGCGTGGCTTGTCTTAACCTTTTTTTTCGATTAAACATGAAACCATCACTTAAGATATTGATTTAGATGAAATAACGTTGTTCTCTGGCAACCCATGGTAAAAAATCAAAACCTGACCGACATAAAAAATTCTGCCCGGATTAAACTGTTGAAGAAAGTGGTCTCCCGTTTTCTACAGCTGAATATCGCCCAGAAAATGTACCTGGGTATATTACCCCTGCTGGTACTGATAGTCTTCATCTCCATTTTCGCTCTCGTCAAACTCAACCAACTGACCAGCCTCAACCAATCGATCATGGGCGTCAACATCCCCGCCCAGGAAGACGTAAAAAAGATGCGGGAAATCGCCATCGATCAGGAATCCATAATCCGGCGATTCATGATCCTTAAGGATGAGGAGTTTCTGAAGGTCTTTAACGATAAGGGCAGTCAGTTCCTGACAACATTCAACAAGTTCACAAGTTATGCAGATGAACTGGATATTCCGTTCGATGACCTCGAAGAAGCATATACTTCCTATTCAAGCACCCTGCTGACCGGCATCAAAGTTCTGGACGACAGTCCCAAAAAACTTGAAGAATTCGAGCAAACCATCAGGGTCGGGCAGACCGAACTGTTGAACATCCTCTCCAGCGCCAGCGCCATCGCAGAATGGGACCAGAACGAAAAAGCCGCCGCCTCTGCCTCCATCGGCAGCATGGCTTTCAAGTTCGCCCTGGGACTTTGTGTGATCGGCATCTTCATGTCTGCCGCCGGAGCGGCCCTGGTGGCCAGAAACATCATTGGTGCCATCAAGAAGCTCCATCTGGCTACAGAAATGATCTCGCAGGGAAATTTTGATTACCGGCCGGAGATTGATAACAAGGACGAACTCGGCGATCTGGCGGATGCCTTTGTCAGTATGGCCGAGCGTTTAAAAAACCTCGAAGAGATGTATCTTGATTCCAGCCCCCTCACCAGAATGCCGGGCGGACTAGCCATCGAGAACATGCTGAAGAAGAGAATCGACGAAAGAAAACTCTTCGCCTTTTGCCTCATGGACATAGACAATTTCAAGTCTTTTAATGACCATTACGGATATGCAAAAGGCAATGAAATGATCCAGGAGACAGCCTCGATTATCGAACAGACCATTGCCACCAAAGGTTCAGACGAAGATTTTATCGGCCACATCGGCGGCGATGATTTTGTCCTGCTGACCACCCCGGACAAATACAAAATGATGTGCCGGACGGTCATTGAAGAATTCGACGAAAGAACGCCGGCTTATTATGTAAAAGAAGACCGGGAGCGTGGTTTTATCGTCGGCGAAAACCGCCAGGGTCAAAAAGTAACCTTTCCCCTGGCATCGATATCCATTGCCGTTGTCACAAACCAGCATCGGATTTTAAACAATCATATTCAGGTAGGTGAAATTGCGGCAGAGATCAAGGAACATTCAAAATCCATTGCCGGCAGTTCCATGGTAGTAGACCAGCGGCAAGGTCCGGAATTTGAAGCTGAAAGAGACGGGAAACTGATAAACTTCCCCTCCAAGGGGAAATAAATGAAATTTGCAAGCTATAGCTATCTCTCTGTTTTGCTGGTGTTTTTCTTGGGAGGATGCTTACCCCAAAGCACAACCGGACTAGGAGGGAATGGCTTCGCCCCCCACAAAATGACCGGCGCCGATTTTAAAGCGGAAACAGCCAGGCTCAACGCCATAACAGAAAAAGCCAAGACCGTCCCGAATGAAAAAGCAGAGGCCCATCGACGGCTGGCCATAATTTATCTCAGCCCCGGCAACCCGAAACAGGACCAAAAAAAAGCACTTGCAGAGCTAGGGAAATATTTCAGTCTGAATCAGGGAAAGCTGAACCGCTCCTCTATAGCCAGCTGGGCAAAGGCCATTGAATCAGCCAAAGAGTTCGAACAGGCAAGACAGAAGATATCCCGGCTTGAGAAAAAGAACCGTAACCTGGGGAAAACCGAGGCCAAGCTCAAAGAGCAAAACGCCAAATTGAAAAAAACAATTGAACAGTTAAAGGATCTAGACCTCTCGCTGGAGAAAAAAAGGAAAAAACTCCGGTAAATACCCCGCGCCGCCTACTTCCTCCCTTTTTCTTCAAGGGCACTGATGTAAGGCCCGAAAAGTTCGTCGTAGCCTGTCTTCCCTCTTTTATAAATATTCTTCATATGCTCCACATCCCTCTCATTAACCACCATGTTGGCACTGTTTGAAACGGCTTCAAGGGTATACAGGGTATTGAATTCCGGGCCGAGCAAGGCATAAAAAATATACCGCCTTCTGGTCATCGGCATTTTCTTCATGAAATCATGGAATTCCGAGGTGATAAAAGGACTGTTGTCAAATTTGCTATGCAGAATTACAGCGTCAAACTGCATGACCCGCAACTGCTCCATAGCCTCGGCGACCGTATCCACCGCTATGGGCTGGAAGAATGATTCCACCATGGCCCCCACAACCTTATCCCTTGTTTCACCTGCATTAATCAGGATCAATATTTTGGGAATATCCTTGATGGACTCCTTCTCTTCAAATACCCCTTGAGTAAGCCAGTCAATATCCGGCGGCTTGGGCGGATCAGGCATTTTGCCGCCTTTGGCTCCTGCCCCCGGTTTCTGTCGCCAGTCGGCCGACGAACCGTCCGCCAGCAATTCCAGCTGGTCCTTACAATGGGGGCATTTCAGCTTCAGGGTCCCCGACCCCACCGTGGCGAGGGCGCCCCTGATTTTCTGCTGCTGGGCATCACTGAAATTGAGCATACTGTTGCATTTAGGACAATGGGTGATCATGCTTTC
>JBDLIW010000090.1:0-5416 GCA_039714695.1 Thermodesulfobacteriota bacterium
GATGGCAGCCGGAACATCCTCGGCTATTTTCTGGCCGAAACTCAAGACCACAATCTCATCCGAGATGTCCATGACCAGCGACATATCATGTTCAACCAGCAGGATTGTGATACCCAGCCCCCGTATTTTACTGATCAGGCGGGCGACCTCTGCGGTTTCGTACATGTTCAGTCCGGCCGCCGGCTCATCAAGGAGGAGTATTTCGGGTTCGGCGGCAAGCGCCCGGGCAAACTCCACGGCCCGCTGTTGACCGAAGGCCATACTGGTTGCTTCAGTGTCGGCCATGTCTGCTATCTCAAGCAACTCCAAGAGTTCCATTGCCTTATTGCGAATCTCATTTTCTTCAACCCAGGTGGACGGGAGATTCAGCATTCCGGGAAGAAATCCGGCTTGGCTCTGGGTGTGTCGGCCAATCATCACATTTTCAAGGGCAGTCATCCCCGGGAAAAGTTTTATGTTCTGATAGGTCCTGGCGATGCCTCGCCTGGCAACCTGGTAGGGCTGCAGCCCCTGAATCTCATGGCCCTGGAAAGTTGTGGTGCCGGAATCAAGGGGCAGGGTTCCGGAAATAAGATTAAAGAGGGTTGTTTTGCCGGCGCCGTTGGGGCCGATAACCGCCTTGATCGAGTGTTCCTTGACCGTGAAACTGACGTCGCAGACGGCTTTCAGCCCGCCGAAACTTTTATGCAGTTTATTCACTTCCAGGATGGTCATTCTTTATGACCTCGCAGACGCTGTTTCAGTTTCGGCCAGAGGTTGAGCCTGAGTACTCCTTCCGGAGCGAAAAGCATAATCACTACCAGGATGATCCCGAAGACCGCGTCATCGTAAGAACCAAAGAAGCCGCGCAGGGAGAGGAAGTTGAGAATGATGCCCATGCTGAGGGCTCCCCAGAGGCTGGCCATGCCGCCGATGGCCACCAGGGCTACATAGCGGACCGATTTCATGACTCCGGCTTCGGAGGGGCCGATCCCGCCGTTATAATGGGTGAGGAAGACCCCGGCGATGGCCGCCAGTACGGCACTCAGAACGAAGGTGTTAAGCTTGTAGCGGGACGTGTTTATCCCCATGGCGTTGGCCGCGTCTTCGGCCCCGTGAATGGCACGCAAGGCGCGGCCGACTCTCGAATTGATCAGGTTGATCAGCAGGACCATGACGATGATCACCATGCTCCAGGCGATATAATAGTTGCTGATTCTGGCGTCGAAGCTGCCGTCAACGGTAACCCCCGGCATGATGGCAAAGCCGGGTACTTCAGAGATTCCGTCAGCCTCACCGAAAATTTCCATTGCCAGAAAAATCCGAAAGACAATGATGCCGAAACCCAGGGTGGCCATGGCCAGGTAATGGCCTTTCAGCTTCAGGACCGGAATGCCGATGAAGTAAGCGATAAGCAGGGCCAGCAGGACCGCAATAATACAGGCCGCCCATGGTTCGAAAACCAGTTGTGCTTCGCCGAACATATCCTGCCCACCAACCAGGCAGCCGATTTTTTCAAGCATTACCACCCAGGTATCATCCTTGTAGGGGATCAGGTTATGGGTGGTGAGCATCGCCGACATGTAGCCGCCAATGGCAAAAAATCCGGCATGGCCCAGGGATATCTGGCCGGCATAACCCATCAGCAGGCATAGGCCTATTATCACTACCGAGTAGTAAGCACTCATGGTCAGCTGGGTGAGATAGTATGGGGTCCCGGTCCAGAAGGTTAACAGCTGGACGAAGACAACCAGCAACAGGAGGATGGCCAAGGGCAGGTAACGTTTCATAGCTTAGAATTCCTTCAATCCGGCCGCATCTTTTCGGCCGAATAAGCCCTGGGGACGGACAAAAAGAATGATCAGCAGGATGCTTATCGAGATGGCATCCTGAAAAGCCAGCGGCAGAACGCTAACACTGAATGCTTCGAGCAGGCCTAGCAACAGTCCGGCGGCCACGGCCCCCATACTGTTGCCGAGGCCGCCCATGATGGCGACGGTAAAACCTTTTATCGCCAGGCCGGTGCCGCCATCGTAAGAGGTATAGGTAATGGGCGACATTACGCAGCCGGCCAGGGCGCCGATCCCGGCACTCAAGACAAAAGAAAGGGTGACCATGTTCCGGGCGTTGATGCCGCAGAGGGTGGCTGCGGTGCGGTTGGCGGCACAGGCCTGCATTTTCTGGCCCATCAGGGTGTATTTGAAGAAAACGCTCAGGATCAGGACCATTACGGAGCAGACCCCCATTACCCAGAGAACCTGGGGAGAGATCCTGGCCCCGAGGATTGAGACGGAGGTTACTTCGTTGCCGATGAAATACGGCAGAGCCCGGACGCTTTCGCCCCAGATATGCAGGGCGACTTCCCGGATCAGGATCGACAGACCGATGGTGATAATGATCATTCGCAGGACCGAAGGTTTTTCCAACCAGCGGATAAAAACCACTTCGATCAGGGCCCCTGTCGCCATGGTGATTATTACTGCCAGGACAATGGCAACCGGCAGGGGCATTATCTGGTTCAGGGAAATGGAGATCATCCCCCCGAGCATGACAAACTCGCCCTGGGCGAAGTTGATGATGCCGGTGGTGTTATAGATGATATTGAAGCCGATCGCGACAATGGCGTAGATGATGCCATAGGTCAGTCCGGCAAAAACGTATTGGAGAAAGAGCTCGCTGGTCATTAATAATCTGTCTGTTGCATATTGGAACGCCGCCATTTCCCAAGAATGAGAGATGGCGGCGCTTGCTTATAAAAGCCTATGAAAGTGCAAAGGCTATTTATTATACGGTGCGAATTTGCCGTCTTTAACGGTCCACATGGCAAAGGCGTCGATTGCCAGGCCGTTGTGGTCTTCCGGCGAGAAGTTGAATACTCCGCCGGTACCGGCAAAGCCTTTCAGATTTTCAATGGCATCACGGACCTTCTCGGTATCGGTGCCGGCAGTGGCGATTGCCCGGCAGAGGATCTTGAAGGCATCGTAAGCATGACCGCCGAAGGTGCTGGCTGGTTCGTTGTATTTACCTTCATAGGCTGCCTTGTAATTGATCAGCAACTCTTTCTGGGGATCGCCATCGGCGAGCAGTTCCGGGGCCAGCAGTTTCCCGGCCGGGAAGATGATGCCTTCGGCAGCGGCGCCGCCGGCTTCAACATATTTGATATTGCCGAAACCGTGGCTCTGGAACAGGGGTACCTCCCAGCCGGCCTGGCGCATGTTCTTGGCCAGAATGCCCTGGGCCGGAACGATGGACCAGTTAACCACGGCCTGGATGTCTTTGTTAGCCATCAGCTTGGCGACAACGGCGCTGAGATCGGTGGATTTCTTGTCATAGGTTTCGGCCATTACCACTTCGATGCCGAAGTCCGGAGCGATCTTTTCGAGCTGGCCCCTGCCTGCCTTGCCGAATCCGGTGTTGCCTGCCAGGACGGCGATCTTGGTGATGCCCTGATCTTTCATGGCGCCGTAAATCTTCTGAACGGCGTGGCTGTCTTTCTGGGGAGTTTTGAAGACGTATTTGGCAACCGGGTTGACGATTACCTGGGCGGCCGCACAAGAGAGGAGGATGGTCTTGCCTTCCTCGGCGATTTTCTTGATCTTCATGGTCTCGCCGCTGGTGGAAGGACCGATTATCGCGAAAACCTTTTCTTCTTCGATCAGCTGTTTGGCAAAGGAGATGGCTTTTTCCGGGTTGGCGCCGGAATCTTTGATGACCAGCTCGACCTTGTGACCGTTAATACCGCCCTGGGCGTTCAGTTCATCGGCCAGCATCTGAAGGGTTCTGGCTTCCGGGCCGCCAAGGAAGGACGCTCCACCGGTCACGGCCAGGATGGCGCCTATCTTGATGGTTTCTTTTACCTCTTCCTTTTTCGAGCAGCCGCTTGGCAGCATAAAGGCTAAAACAGCCAGTAGGGCAATACTCCCAACTAAACCTGCGTTAAGTAATTTTTTCACCTTTTCCTCCTTTTCCTAAGATTCAGATTTGTCGATTGGCTCCCCTTTACCTGGAGAGCAATTGCAAAGCATTCTTCGGAGCTAACAAACGAAAGCTATAATTACATGGAGTGGACTTCTTCGCCACTTAAAATCTTGATATTGGCTTCTTTCAGGGCTGCAACGGCTGCAGCCGGGTTCTCGAACCGGAAAAGCAGCAGGCCGGATACGCCACTTATCTGGGTGAAGGCGTACATGTATTCAACATTGAGATCGGCCTTGCTGATGACCTGGAGAATTTTGTCGAGGCCGCCGGGTTTATCTTCGGCCGCTACGGCGATCACTTCGGTGATGCCGACGGTAAAGCCGTTTTTCTTGAGAACCTGCTGGGCTTTTTCGGTATCATCCGCCACCAGGCGCAGGATCCCGAAGTCCGTGGTGTCGGCGAGGGAAAGGGCCCTGATGTTGACGTTGTTCTCGGCCAGGCAGTGACTGATTTCGGCCAGGCGGCCAGACTTGTTTTCCAGAAAAACAGCAACCTGTTGGACGTTCATGGAATTACCTCCAATGAAATATATCCTGTTGAACAAAATGGTGTTTCATAAAACTGCGGCTGAAAATTCAACAATACAAGTAAGCATGCACAGTGCTCCGGATGTGGGCGCCCAACGAAAGTGCCCTTGGGGTACAAGCAGGCTGACGAGCAATAGCAGCGCTATGTGAGACAGACTGATCGCCCGCAGGTAAGCGTAGACTCCGGACGGGGTACTGTGCGTGCTTACTTAGATCTTGCGTTTGTCGATAACCCTTTGAGCCTTGCCTTCGCTTCTCTGGATGGTTTTTGGTTCAACCAGCTTGATATTGCATGAGATGCCGAGCAGGTCCTTGATGTTGGTCTTGATCTTCTGGGCCAGGGTTTCCAGGCCTTTAACCTCGTCGGAAAAGAACTCTTCACTGACCTCGACCTGGGCCTTAATGGTATCCAGCGAGCCGTGGCGTTCAACGATAAGCTGGTAATGGGGCTCGACCCCTTCGGTGCCGATCAGGACCTCTTCGATCTGGGAGGGGAAGACATTGACCCCGCGGATGATCAGCATGTCATCGCTACGACCGGTGATCTTGGGCATCCGGTAGAAAGTACGGCCGCAGGTGCAGATGTCGGAGACCAGCCGGCAGATATCCTTGGTCCGGTAGCGGATAACCGGGAAGGCCTCCTTGGTGAGGGTGGTAAAGACCAGTTCGCCCTCTTCGCCGACGGCCAGGGGATCAAAACTGTCGCGGTCGACGATCTCGGGCAGGAAGTGGTCTTCCATGATGTGCAATCCCTTCTGCTCCTCGATGCACTCGACCGCCACGCCCGGGCCAAGGACCTCGCTCAAGCCGTAAATATCAACGGCCTTGATCTGGAAGCGCTTCTCGAGTTCCTGGCGCATCTGCTCGCTCCAGGGCTCGGCCCCGAAGATGCCGACCCGTAGCCTAAGCTCGCTGGGATCGACCCCCATATC
>JBDLIW010000091.1:0-5337 GCA_039714695.1 Thermodesulfobacteriota bacterium
TGAAAAACTGGGTGATATGAAGGACATCTTCCAGGAATGCCGCAAGCTCATGCCGGCGGTGGTCACCGAGGATATCTGGCTGCCTTACCTGGCGCCTGCCCTGGATGCCGGTATGGCCACCTTCTTTGCCGAGGAGATGTATGAGGCGATCCGCTATCTCGAGTCGCCCGATTACTATACAAAAACCGAAGACCCCACCTCCGAGAATCTGTGGCTGGGAGCTGCCGATGATGTCATTTTTCGGAAGAGGGGAGTTGAATTCGTCGATGGTACCGCTCCCGGTTTTGCCGCTATCATGGGTGCTCCGCCCAACAAGGAGATCGCCAGCAAGATTGCCCTGGAGCTTCAGGAAAAAAATCTGTACATCTTTATGCACGATGAGACTGACGGCGTCAGAATGGCTGACCAGCTGGTTGACAACGACGTACAGGTAGGCTGGAATACCCGTCTGGTGCCTTTTGGCCAGTCATATACCACTGCGGTCTTCGCCATTGGTTTCGCCTGCCGGGTCGCCATGGCCTTTGGCGGGATCAAACCCGGTGATTCCCATGGAAACCTGATTTACAATAAAGATCGGACCTTTGCCTTCGTTATGGCTCTTGGTCCGGTATCCGATGAGTGGTATGCCAATGCCGCCGGGGCCATTAACTGGGGCTTCCCGACGATTTCCGATTACGACATTCCCGAGGTGCTGCCCACCGGTGTCTGTACCTACGAACACGTCGTCAGTAACATCCCCCACGAAGAGATTGTCCAGAAGGCCATTGAGGTTCGTGGCCTGAAAGTCAATATCACCGAGATCGATATCCCGATGTCTTTCGGTCCTGCCTTCGAGGGTGAGCGAATCCGTAAGGATGATCTCTTCATGGAATGTGGCGGTGGTCGGACCAGCGGGGTCGAGGTGCTGGTCTCCAAGGAAATGGATGAGATAGAGGATGGCCTGGTTACCGTCGAAGGGCCGGACATTAAAGATATTAAAGAGGGTGAGAATCTGCCCCTCGCCATCCTGGTTGAAGTTACCGGCCGGGAAATGCAGTCCGACTTCGAGCCCATCCTTGAGCGCCAGTTCCATCACCTGATCAACTATATCCAGGGTATCATGCATATGGGCCAGAGGGATATCATGTGGGTCAGGATCGGCAAGGCTGCGGTTGAAAAGGGCTTCTCTTTCGAACATTTCGGTCGTGTCCTGCATGGTAAGCTCCATCAGGAATTCGGGGCGATCGTCGACAAGATCCAGGTTAAGATCTACACCGAACAGGACAAGGTTGAAGAGATTCAGGCCCTGGCCAAGAGCGTTTATGCGGAACGTGATAAACGACTGGGTAGTATGACCGATGAGACCGAGGAAGTCTTCTACAGCTGTACCCTCTGTCAGTCCTTTGCTCCGAGCCATGTCTGTATTATCACTCCTGAACGGATCGGCATGTGCGGCGCCTATAACTGGCTGGACGGCAAGGCTTCCTATAATATCAATCCCACCGGGCCCAATCAGCCGATCGAGAAGGGCGAGTGCCTGGACGAAAAGCTGGGGGTTTTCAAGGGGATCAACGATTTCGTTAACCAGGCCTCCCGCGGGGCGGTAACCGACCTCTCCTGCTACTCCCTGATGACCGATCCGATGACCGCCTGTGGCTGTTTCGAGGCGATTGCCGCCATGCTGCCGCAGTGCAACGGGATCATGGTTGTTAACCGTGACTATATGGGAATGACCCCCAGTGGTATGAAATTTACCTCCATGGCCGGTATGGCCGGTGGTGGCGCCCAGACCCCTGGCTTTATGGGGGTCAGTAAGCATTACATGACCAGCAAAAAACTCTTCATGGCGGAAGGCGGACTCGAAAGGGTGGTCTGGCTGCCCAAGGCAATGAAGGACGAAATTGCCGATAAGCTGAAAGAATGCTGTGCTGATATCGGCAAGCCGGAACTTTTCGACATGATTGCCACCGAAGAAAACGGCACCACGGAAGAAGAAATCCTGAAGTTCCTGCAGGAAAAGGGACACCCGGCTTTGACTATGGATGCTGTTGTTTAAGATACTGAATAAATTATTTTCAAGTTTTATATATACGGAGGAACAGAAAGATGGCTTTAACCGGAATACAGATCCTCAAAATGCTTCCCAAGAAGAATTGCGGGGAGTGCGAGATTCCGACCTGTTTGGCCTTCGCCATGAAAGTGGCGGCCGGTCAGGCCGAGATCGGTGAATGTCCTTATGTAAGTGATGAAGTGAAGGATCAGATTGGCGAGGCCTCAGCGCCGCCAATCAGAACCATTAAGCTCGGGGCAGGTGATGAGACCTTCACTATGGGCGGCGAAACCTGTCTCTATCGTCACGAAAAGAGATTCGAAAATCCTACCGGTCTTGGTGTGCTGGTAACAACCGAGATGCCAGAAGCTGATGTTGATGGGCGGATTGAACGCTTTAACGCCCTTCGCTATGACAGGGTTGGCGTCAACATGAAGGCAGATATTATTGCTGTCAAGGATGCTAAGGATGATGAAGGCACATTTACGGCCCTGACCCAGAAGGTTCTGGATGGCGCCAAGGATGCCAAGCTGGTTTTGATGAGTGACAGCGCCGCAAATCTTACCGCTGCCGCCAAGGCGTGCGGCGATCGCACGCCTCTCCTCTACGGGGCAACTCTCGATAACGCTGCCGATATGGCTTCTGCGGCAAAAGATTGCGGATGTGCTCTCGGTATAAAGGGTAGTAACCTTGACAATGCGGTTGAGGTTTCCGAGAAATTGATCGGTGAGGGAATTAAAGACCTGGTAATTGATACCGGAGCCCGTACGGCTCGCGCCTCTTTCGAAGATAATGTTGTTGCTCGTAAGGCGGCGGTTACCAAGAAATTCAAGCCGCTTGGTTTTCCGACCATTAATTTCCCGTGTGAAATGAGTGATGATCCGTTAATGGAGGCGATGATCGCTTCCATTCTGGTCGCCAAATATGCCGGTATCGTCATCCTTTCCGATCTACAGGGCGATGTTATCTTCCCGCTCTTTCTGGAAAGGCTGAATATTTTTACCGATCCTCAGCGGCCGATGGTTGTCGAGGAAGATGTATACTCCCTTAACGGACCTGGTGAAGATTCACCGGTAATTATTACCTGTAACTTCTCTCTTACCTACTTTATCGTTTCCGGTGAGATTGAAGGCAGCAAGGTTCCGTCATGGTTGCTTATCAAAGACACTGAAGGGTTGTCTGTCCTGACTGCCTGGGCAGCTGGAAAATTCGGCGCTGATCTTATCGCCCAGTTCATGAAGAAATCCGGCATTGAAGACAAGGTTAAGCATCGGGAACTGATTGTTCCTGGCTATCTGGCTTCAATGAAGGGTGAGCTGGAAGAGGAACTGCCTGACTGGACTATCACAATCGGTCCGCGTGAAGCTGGCCATCTACCTGCTTTCCTGAAGGAATGGAAGCCTGCTGCGTGATCTACTGGTAAGGACCAGATTGGAAAGATAATATAATTCCGGTGGACGACCGAATGTGTTTCTACGCCGGAGTTTTAGGGGCGATGCAGCCTTACTCTTTACTTTATGTAGTTTGGAGGGCTCGCATCGGTACTTCCTACATACGAGTATACGACAGACGATGAATATTGAAATAAACGGTAACAGCATAACAGCAGAAGAGGGGATAACCATCCTTGAAGCGGCAAGCCGTTCGGATATTTATATCCCCACTCTTTGCCATGTTGAAGGGGAAAACGCTGAAAATCCCTGTGAACTTTGCTGTGTTGAAGTTTCAGGACGTGATGGTCTGATTAGGGCCTGTGATACCCCCATTGAAGAGGGGATGCAGGTGGTTACTGATTCTGATGCCATCAGTGAGCATCGTAAGGCAAGGCTTACTATTCTGGCCGAGACCCATTTCGGCGACTGCAAGGCCCCCTGTAATCTTACCTGTCCCGGCCAGATCAATGTTCAGGGATATATTGCCCATGTTGCCAAGGGTCAATATGAAGAATCCGTTCGGTTGGTTATGGAAAGAAACCCCTTTCCGTTCTCGGTTGGTCGGGTCTGCCCCAGGTTCTGTGAAACCAGATGTCGCAGAATCCTGGTTGACGAGCCGGTTTCCATAAATCATCTGAAGAGATTTGTGGCCGACTGGTGTATGACCAATAAGGTCGATCTGAAAATCCCCCGTAACAAACCTACCGGCAAAAGAGTTGCCGTTATCGGTGGCGGTCCCTCCGGACTGACCAGTGCTTTCTACCTTGCCAAGAAGGGTCATGATGTAACTGTCTACGAAGCTGCGCCTAAACTCGGTGGCATGCTTCGTTACGGGTTCCCGGAGTATAAAATTCCCAAGGATGTACTTGATTACGAGATTTCAAGCATTCTGCGGGTCGGAGTTTCAGTCAAACTCAATCAACGCTGGGGTAAGGAATTTACCCTCCAGGACCTGAAAGATCAGGGCTTTGACGCTACCCTGATCACAATCGGTGCCCCCGTTGATGAGCCCCTTGCTATTCCCGGAGCCTCTTTTCCCAATGTGATTCCTGCTCTGAAATTTCTCCGTGATGTTAATGACGGCAAAGAAAATGATTACGGCAATAGAGCGGCGGTAATTGGCGGCAACAATGGTGCCATGGAAACTGCCCGGGCGCTGATAAGATCGGGTGTGGAAGAGGTTACGGTGATTCATCCCCGGGCCAAGACCGAAATGGCGGCTAACCAGAGGAATATAAAGGAAGCGGAAAATGAGGGCGTCCAGTTCCTGTTGATGGCTTCTCCGGTCCAGATTTTACCTGCCGATAACGGCCTTGACGTAGAACTGATGAGAATGAAGCTCGGTGAGCCCGACAAACGTGGCGTACGTAATCCGGTAGCCATTCCCGGCTCATCAAACATCCTTCAGGTTGATACGGTAATTTCGTCACTCGGTCAGATGGCCTGTAATGGTGGCAAGATCACCGGTGGTGAACTGGAAGAAACTCTGCAGCTTACCCCGAAGAACAATATTAAGGCCAATCCCCGCAACTTCCTTACCAATCATCCCGGTGTTTATGCAGCCGGGGATGTGACCAATGGCCCCCGTTCCGTTATCCAGTCGGTGGTTGCCGCCCGTCGCGCTGCCAATAATATTCATGCCGAGATTATGGGGGTAGAGAAGGAACCGGCCGATAGTCGTTTTAATTTTCACCGGGGACGGACTTTTGATGATGTTGATCTTCAGAATTTTGAAGGGATCAATATTAAGCTGCGGGAGAAAATGCCGGAACGACCGCCGGAAATATGTACCCAGGATTTTGATGAAGTTAAATTAGGTTTTACCGAAAAGATGGCGATCCGTGAAGCAAAGCGTTGTCTTGAATGTGGTTGTAA
>JBDLIW010000092.1:0-5333 GCA_039714695.1 Thermodesulfobacteriota bacterium
GCCACCAGCTGACCTCCGGCCAAGTCAAGAGTCTTGCCATTACAATGGTTCTTGTTTTCGGAAATAACAATTCCAAGCCCGGTCACACCCCAAAGTATATCTTTGGAAAAATTCTTTTTTACATAATCAAGGATCCTTGTGCGGGTTTCCAGGAAAGCCTGGGAACTTGAAATATGAGTTAAAAGCATGATGTTGGTTTGGGAAAAGTCAGGTTTCATAAACCTCACAAGCATATCTTCCCCGAGCATCATACGGTAATTGTTGATTAGCATCCTGACTTCAAAACCATCTTCGGGCAGAGAGTAATACATAGGTTCATAGCGGTTGGAAGCATAGTTGACGAGTTGCATGTAATCGGCAAATGATATGGTCTTATCCACCCCCGGAAGAGTATCAATAAATTTCTGCAGTTGTGCTATTTCGGCGACATGTTCAGGATCTTCAAAATAGCCTTCCCGGCCTCCCTGCATCAATATATTAATGGGGAAGCTGCCGGAAAGATCCTGGTAAATGTCATGAAAGTTCCGGCTGACCGGGATATCTTCCTTAAAATAGCTTACAGGGTTTGTCTCAACCCGAATCTGAAAAATTCCAATCAAGCATATCAGGGTGGTGATGCCAAGGATCGGTAAGGTAATGCGTTGATGATGCAGATCCAGACGGACGACCCAGGCGAGCATTCGGTCCAAAAATCTGGCTTTTTCAATACGTTTCCTGTTTTTGGGCGGAGGCATAAGGGCCATTGCTGCCGGAAGAAGAGTAAGCAGCACAATCAGTAAACTGAACAAACCGAGGCAGGAAAAGACGGCAAATTCCCGTATAGTTGTAATTTTATTGATCAAAAGAGATCCAAGGCCGATGGCCGTGGTAACCACCGCTAGGATTGTGGGAAAAGTTGCAGTCGTAAATGTTGCTCTCACAGCCTCTTGCGGGGATTCTGCAACTTTTGCCTGGGTTAAGTATTCGGAAACAATGTGCAGGCAATAGGCTGTCCCGACAGCGATAAGAAAGACCGGTACAATAAGGGTTAGCATTGATAGCGGGATGCGGGTCAAGGCCATGAAACCGAAAGTCCAGGTCAGTGCAAATATAACACAAACCAGCGGCAGAACAAGGTGCAGAAGATTGCGATAAAGACATAGCAGCACGATCGCAATGAGAAGAAAGGTAATCGGGGGAAGGTGGAAAAAATCTTTCTCCGTCAGCCGGGCTAAAGCCTGGGAGACAAGCGGCATCCCGATCTGGTACAGAGAAAGATTCTCTGGGGCATCGGCAATCATCTTTTTCACATCCTTGATCACCATTTCTGTATCGACATCTTGCGCCAGCACAAGTGTTATGGCGGTTGATTTATGATCGGTCGAAAATAGATTTTTTTGGAACAGATTCACTGCATCCAATACATCGACAAATTTTTCAAGGCTCCCCTCACCGGATATATCCACTGATTTTCGGATTCCGGGAAGGCTGATGATACGTCGCACCCCCTTAATTTTAGCGGCTATCTCGGATAGTTCTTCGATCTTTTTAAAAGTAGCCGGGTTAAAAATATTATCACTTTTGATCACAACCCGTATGATCTCGTCTGAACCAAACTGATCCTTGAATGTCTGATAGCGATGGGTGGCGGGCAGGTCTTCGATAACGAGGTCATAGATCGACGTTTTAAAAGAAAGTTGCGGAATCTGAAATGCAAACAGAAAAGTTATGGCCGTGATTATAAAAATAACAATCCAAGGCCGCTTCAGTATCTTATCCAGCATGGTGCTGAAAGATAGATTTCGCAAGAAATTTTTAAGCATGGGTAATGTCACAGATGCCCACAGTAAACAACATGAGGGTCACATGTAAAAATAATTGATATGATTAATAATATAAACGAAAGTTTATGTCAAATCAAAAAGATCCCGGGATCTGAATACGGTTTCGTAACTTTTCAAGATTTATGTTACGAAGGCTTTAGGTTTTTTCTGAAAGGAGATATTTTTAAAGGTTAATATCGCTGCAGCCGTTCACGGGTTCAGGGTTCACCCTTTGCCTGAAAACCACTGGAAGGGTAATCCACCAGTTGACTGCCAGCCTGACGGACAACTATCATACCCTCTACATCAGGAAGAGCATTAATCAGCTCAAGCCCTTTTTTTTTGCCCATCACCATAACAGCGGTTGCAAGACCATCGGCAAACGCACACGTACCCGCAACGATTGAAACACTGACAACAGAGTTTGCCACAGGATATCCTGTCTTAGGATCAAGTATATGAGAATAGCGTTTTCCTTTAACTTCAAAAAATTTTCTATAATCTCCGCTGGTGGCAAACGCTTTGTCTTTAAGCGTTACAATTTTGTAAATCTCATCATAAGCGGCTTCTTTCCGTGGCCTGGTGACACCTATTTGCCAACATCGCCCATCCTTTTTAACGCCTGAAGCGTAAACCTCCCCTCCAATCTCCACAAGAAAATTCCTAATATTATTTTTTTTAATGAGTTCTGCAACCTTATCAACCGCATACCCTTTTGCAATCGAAGCCAGATCAATGGATATGGATGCTTTCTTTTTTAAAAGATATCTGCCGTCAATCAGATCAATATTATCAAAACCAACATCCTTAAGAAGACGGGCTGTTTTTCCTTTTGCAGGAAGCCGGTTTTTTCTTTCCAACTTTCCAAATCCCCAGAGATTTACCAGGGGATACATGCTTCCATCCCAGGCACCACCGGTCAGCCTGTAAAGTCTTTTAGACTCCAAAATTACCTGCGCAAAATCCCGGGAAACCTTAAATCTTTTTCCTGGAATTTTTAAAGAGTTGAACCGGCTGATTTCGCTGTCTTTTCTGTAGGTTGACATGCTTTTGTTTATCTCTTCAAGCCGTTTATCTATCTTTTCCTTTAGACCGGATATCTTTTGCAAATTACCGGTGACAACCTTAATATGATAGGTTGTTCCCATTGTTTGTCCGGAAATAAGGGTTTCTATAGCATACCCAACTGCGGTATTTAGAAGAATAAACCCGATAAAAATTATTATTTTTATATTTTTTATCATAACAGCAAATTTTGATGAATTCGTAAAAAGCTAATAAAGGCGCTTCGCACCCCTGTGGACGAAAATAACTTATCAATCATATCAACAGATCCGCGGCAACTGCTCTCCGGTAAGCATATCAACAATCCTGGTTCCGCCGATTTTGGTTTCCATCACCACCCTTCCGGGAGAATCGGCAATAAAACCCCCGTTCTCCAGGGGAAAGAGTTCGGTGCGCGTGGTGATGTGGCGGCCCAGACCGGTTTTTTCCGTGACCTCGCCCACCCGCAGATCGAGCCCCGGCTGGATGGCGTTCAGCAACGTGCTCTTGCCCACGCCCGAAGCCCCGATCAAAAGGGAGATGCGGTCGGTCAGGATATCGCGGAATTCCTCCACTCCGGTGCCCGTGGATGCCGAAGTCCGGATGACCCGGTAACCCAGGCCGGCGAAATAATCACCCTTGGCCAGTTCCTCGTCGGGGCCGGTGGCTTCGGACACCAGGTCGCACTTGTTCAGCACCAGCACCCCCTGGACGCCGAACCGTTCGGCGGCCACGAGCAGACGATCCACGAATCCGGTCTGGGGCGAGGGCTCGCGGAGGGACTGGACGGCCACCACCTGGTCCAGATTGGCCATCAGGACCTGTTCGGTCCGGCCACCGCTGCGGCGAGCGGCGAGCCTGGAGATCCGGTTGCGCCGCGGCAGGACCTCTTCGATGACCCCGGTGGGATTTTCAGGATCGGATTCCAGCACCAGGAACCGGACCCGGTCACCGACCACGGCCACGGTCTGGACCTCGCGCGGCCCTTTCTTCAATCGTCCCCGCACCTTGCAGGACCAGACCGACCCCGACTCGGCCACCAGACATCGTCCGGCCGTAGCCCGGATAACGATGCCTTCGCGGCCAGAGTCCGCTGCCGGCGTCGATCCCGACTGCGTCCCGTTTCCATCCTGGACCCCGATTTTACACCTCCCGGGCAGACCTTCGCGAAGTATCCAAGGCCCATCCTGCCCGCATTCCAGCTTGTTAAACCAACTTCAATGGGTTAGCTTTTTGCAGTAATGAAGTCGTAGCACAAATCCCTCGTTGACTCAAGGTGGTACGCGGATTATGGACATTGCCGAGGTTCTCAAACACACCTCACCCGACCTCTTTATCGCAGATCTGGAAGCTACCGACAAATCCTCCGCCCTGGCCGGTCTCGTCGAAGGCCTCATCGCCGGAACGGACATCAAGAATCCCGACACCATAATGCAGATGCTGCAAAGCCGGGAAAACCTGGGCAGCACCGCCGTGGGTCCGGGAATCGCCTTTCCCCACGGCCGTACGCTGGCCGTCCAGCGCCTGAGCATCCTGATCGCCCGTTGCCCCGCCGGTGTGGACTTCGATTCCGAAGACGGCAAGCCGACCCACTTGTTTTTTGTCCTGATCGCCCCTCCCCAGGATACCGGGCATCAGTACATCAAATCCCTGGCCGCGCTGATCGACCGCGTCCAGGACGCGGACCTGCGGGACAAGCTGATGGCCGCCGGGGACTACGAGTCCTTCTGTGAAGCCATGAAGGAAGGTTAGGGTATGCATCCTCAGCTTCAGTTGCTGGTCGCCCTGCAGGACATGGATGAAATGATCCGGGAAACCGAAACCCAGGGTGAAGAGCTCGAGGGATTGGGTTTCAAGCACGGCGGTCTGGAAGATCTGAAAAAGGCCCGCGAAGAGTTGGCCACCCAGATCGAGCCCAGCCTCAGCAGTTGGTACCGGCGTCTGACCGGGAAGTTCGGTCACGCGGTGGTTCCGGTGGTGGGCAACCTGTGTACCGGTTGTTTCGCGAACATCCCGTCACAGTTCGTCAGCAAGACCAACGTGAACAAGGTTCAGAAATGTGAAAGCTGCGGACGGCTGCTGTACTGGCCGTAGGAGCTGACCACTTTTCCGCGCAAGAAAAGGGCCCCTGGGGGCCCTTTTACTTTTTTGGCGATATCGTCCGGACGTCAGTCTTCGGCGCCCGTCATGGCGCCCGCGTTGGCGACCACCTTGGTGATCTCCTCCACGATCTGCTTTTTCTCCCCACCGTCGTCCTTGACGCCGAGGTCCTCCTTGGCCCACTGGGATTCCGGGAACGGCCCCAGACTCTCCAGTTCCTCCCAGCTGGTCACGCCGGTCTCCTTGCGGAAGACCAGACCGCCGTCGAGGTCGTCCTCGTCCACATCGACGGTGATCAGGTCGCCCTTGCGGATCTGGTCGCTGCAGATGTAGTGGGAAATCGGGGTGACGATCTCCTTTTCCACGACGCGCTTGAGGGGCCGGGCC
>JBDLIW010000093.1:0-5305 GCA_039714695.1 Thermodesulfobacteriota bacterium
ACTGCTGGCGGTCTCCGATCCGATCAAGGAGTCAACCCCCGAAGCGATCAGCCAGCTCCACAAGGAAGGCTTGCGGGTGATCATGCTGACCGGCGACAACCGGGCAACTGCCGAAGCAGTGGCTGCCAAACTTGATATCGACGAGGTGGTAGCCGAGGTCCTGCCCGATGAAAAAGCGGCGGCCGTCAAGAAGTTCCAGGATCAGGGCAAGATGGTGGCGATGGCCGGTGACGGTATTAACGACGCCCCGGCCCTGGCCCAGGCCCAGGTAGGGATCGCCATGGGGACCGGCACCGATGTGGCAATGGAGTCCGCCGGGGTTACCCTGGTCAAGGGCGACCTTACCGGCATTGTCCGGGCCCGGCAACTAAGCCGCGCCACCATGGCCAATATCAGGCAAAACCTGTTCTTCGCCTTTATCTATAACTCCCTTGGCGTACCGGTGGCGGCCGGAGTGCTTTATCCTCTGTTCGGCATTCTGCTGTCGCCGATGATCGCCGCGGCGGCAATGAGCTTAAGTTCGGTTTCGGTGATCGGCAATGCTCTGAGGTTACGGA
Organism: Thermodesulfobacteriota bacterium; assembly: GCA_039714695.1. Classification (GTDB taxonomy): domain Bacteria; phylum Desulfobacterota; class Desulfobulbia; order Desulfobulbales; family JAGXFP01; genus JAGXFP01. Next base: position 558 of record JBDLIW010000093.1, read on the forward strand.
CCGTGAAGATCAAATGAGGTATATCATGATCAACAGGGATAAGAACAGTATCAGCCATTCCTTTTCCGGCCAGCGTATCGCCCTGATCCTTTTTATAATCATCGGTGGATTCTTCCTGTGGGCCGAGCATCGAGCCCATATTATGGGGGCGCTGCCCTATCTGATTCTGCTGCTCTGTCCCGCCATGCATTTCTTCATGCATAGTGGCCATGGCGGCCACGGCGACAGTCACGAGCAGCATTCTCACCACGACGAGGGAGGCGCGTCATGACAGATTCTGCTCCTGCCTACGGCCTTTGGCCTCTGGTATTTCTGAACTCGGCGGTTTTTATCTTCTTCGCCTTCAGTTTCATCAAACCCAAAACAAAGCTGGACTGGCGAAGCCTGGGCGCGTTTTCCGCTTTTATCGTAGCAATGTTTGTTGAGATGTACGGTTTCCCGCTGACTATCTATTTTCTCTCCGGCTGGCTGCAATCCAGATTCCCGCAGTCCGATATCTTCGCCCATGGCAGCGGTCATCTCTGGCACACAATATTCGGCTTTAAAGGCGATCCTCATGCCAATCCGATCCATCTGATCGCTAATATTCTGATTTTTGCGGGATTTTATATCACCTACCTGGCCTGGCAGATACTACATAAGGCCCAGCAGGCCGGCGGCTTGGCAACCACTGGCCCCTATGCCAAGGTGCGGCATCCACAGTATGACGGCTTTATTATGGTTATGACCGGATTTCTGTTGATGTGGCCGACCCTGCTCACCCTGGCCATGTTTCCGGTACTGATTGTTGTCTATCTTCGCCTGGCCAGGCAGGAGGAGAAGCTGGTGCGACAGGAATTCGGCAAAACCTATAACGAATATGCCAGCCGGGTACCCGCCTTTCTGCCAAGAATAACCAAAAGACAACCCTAAACTGGAGGTGCACCATGAACTTAAAAATTAATGCTTTTTTCTTAGCAGCCTCTGCGGCAATCGTTTCAGCCCTGAGTATGCTGGTTCTGGGTATATTCGGGAACATTGGTATATATACCGGGGCTGTTGAAATGATGAGCCAATGGCATATGTTCTTTACCCTGACTCCGTTGGGTATTCTTACCGGAATGGTTGAAGCGGCAGTTATCAGCTTTGTCTTAATCTATCTATTCGGTTGGATTTATAATAGACTTGCCTGAGGCACTGCAAATTTACCGGTACCAATCATTACATATGGTACAGCTCTGGCCCAGCTTGTATTAGGCCCCACATAACAGGAGGATGTTTTTATGCATATGTTCGGAGATTACGGCATGGGAATGGGTGGTGGCGGCATGATCTTCATGGCCTTGTTCTGGGTCGTGATCATCGTCGGAATAATTTATCTTATCAAGTTACTGACAGATAAAGGCAGGAGCAGTGCGCAGATGGAAACCGCCGAAGAGATCTTGAAAAAGCGGTACGCAAAGGGTGAGATCAGCCGGGAAGAGTTTGAGAAGATCAAAAAAGACCTACAGGCGTAGACAACCCCGCCCGAAGGACGGGGCATTGGGTTGCCCCTGGAAGGAGCTTGTGTTCCGGGTTCAGCATTCAAATGAAAACTACTAAAAAAACCCTGCCCCTGAAGGGCCGGAAGTGGCTCAGAACATTTCATATCTACCTGGGCTGCATCTGGGGAGGCGGCGCTTCCAGCCTGTTTGCCTTGCACTGCCTATATATTCCGGATTACGGGCCTGAGCTTTATGCCCGCAATATGGCCCTGATCTATATTGACAATTACATTCTGGTGCCGTCAGCAATCGGTTGTTTATTAACCGGCCTTCTCTATTGCCAGCTGACCAAGTGGGGCTATCTGAAGTATTACTGGATCATTGTTAAGTGGGTTTGTACCACTATTTTCATTCTTGTCGGGTTTTTCTGGTTCATCCCCTGGCTGGACAAAATGGCGGAAACCTCTCTGGCGATGCGAAGTTTCACAACAATTGATCCTACCTATAATGCCAAGATGTATGTTCATATGGCAATGGCTGCCGGTCAGGCTATCCTGGTTTTTTTCATGGTGACAATCTCAGTCTTCAAGCCATGGGGGAGAACCGGGATCAAAGAGTAAATCTGCGGATAGCCATTCCTTTCACCACTACATTAAGGATAACCGCAAAATACCATAGAAAAACAACCTCCCTCAGGACTGAAATTCCTAAAGTTTATCTTAAACGGCAACACAGATTTTCTTGGCTTAAAGCCCCTCGGTCATCCTGGCAATCCTCTAAGACATGCAATTGCCCCATTATCAACACCGGCAAATTAAAATGAGCGTGCTCATTTTTTTATTGACTTCCACTTCTCGTTCGTGATTTAATATGAGCATGATCACATTAAGGTGAGTTATGAGAATCACAAAGGAAGCAAAGAAAAAAACAGAATACAAAATCCTGCGGGCGGCGGAAAAGCTCTTCACCAAGGAGGGCTACAAGGAAACCACCACCCGCCGGATCGCCGTTGAGGCGGGCATCGCGGCAGGGACTCTTTTTAACTATTTTCCTTCAAAAGAGACCCTCGCCATGTCCCTCTTGGCCGAGAAGCTGGCTCTAGGCAGGGAGGATTTTACCCGGCGGCTGACCAGCGAAGAAAGTCTCAGCGAAGACCTTTTCCTGTTGATCACCTCAGAACTCAGGCGGCTCAGACCTTTCAGATCATTCGTCGCTCCGGTCCTGGAAACCACCATGAGCCCTTTTCCCAAGGAAAACTCATGCCCAGCCGGCCAGGATTCCAGAGCTGCCCATCTTGACATGGTCCAAAAGATTATTCACAACCACGGACTCAGCAATATACCGGAGCATATTTCTACTACCCTCTACTGGTCTTTATATCTTGGCATCCTGGCGTTCTGGAGCAGCGATACCTCCCGGAACCAGGAAGAGACCCTTGCCCTGGTCGATTACTCGATCAATGTCTTTACCAGAACCATTTCAGACACATCACTCTAGGAGGCGAAAATAATGGCTGCCAACACCGATAATAACAAAAAAGGACTCCCGCTGGACAAAGTGATCCAGGCCATTCCCGAAGGAATCACCGATGCGGCAGAAGGAGCTGATCCCCTCAGAGAGCTGATCTCACAGATTAGCACCCGCAAGATACCCGTAAATTCATTGACCAGACTCTGGGCTCTGGGCAGTATGCAGGCGAAAGTTGCAGTGGGTTATCTGGCCTATGCGATGCGCAGCAGCTTCAGCAACAAAACAGAAAAACAAAAGCGGCTGAACGAAGCCCACCTTAAGGCCGCCTTGAAACTCCTGGGAACCATGGGTTACCTGCGAGGGGCCGTAATGAAGATCGGCCAGTTGCTTTCAAATATGCCCCATGTTGTTCCGGACGAGATAAGCGAAACCCTGGAGCGCTTGCAGTTCGAGGCCCCCCCCATGCATTACTCGCTGATCAGGGAGGTCTTTCTGGATGAATTCGGCCAGGAGCCCTCCGAAATATTTGCCTCTTTCGACAAAAAGGCCTTTGCCGCCGCCTCCCTGGGCCAGGTGCACCGAGCCACCCTGAACTCCGGCGAAGAAGTCGCCGTCAAGATCCAGTACCCGAGCATGGCATCAACAATTCGCTCTGATATCGCCAACCTGAAAAAGATCCTGCTGCCGATGAAACTCAAAAAAGAAAGCAGGTATATCTTCGGTCATCTTAGCGATGTAGAAACCGTGCTTGTCGGCGAAACAGACTATCTGGAAGAAGCCCGGTTCATGATAAAAGCCAGGGAGTTTTTCGACCCCGAAGATGAAATAGTGGTCCCAAAAGTCTGGGAGGAATATTCGACCGACCGGGTCCTGACCACCGATTTTCTAACGGGCAAGCATGCTGCTGATTTTCTGAAAACCAACCCCGAGCAAAGTTCGCGAGATCACTTCGGCATCTTGATCTCCCGGGCCATCTTGCGGATCTGGGGTCGGGCAAAAACGCTCTATGCCGACCCCAACCCCGGTAACTTCCTGTTCCTGGATGACAACCGGCTTGGCCTGCTCGATTTCGGCTGCTGCCGGACCCTGTCAACCGTAGAATGGAAATTCCAGGTCCAGGCGGAAACATCCCTCCTGAACGGTGATCACGAGATTATGAACCGTTTGATTGCCAGCGCCACCCTCTTTAAAGGCCCCGAAGAAATGGAACCTGAGCGACTGGAGCTGATGATAAACCTCTCCAAATGGCAGGCAGAACCCGCCATGAAGCCAGGGGTATTTAATTTCGGGGACCGGGAATATTACCAGCGGGGTATCGATCTCTATATGGAAGCGACCAGAAAAGGCTATATCCGCAATAATTCGATCTATATCTGGTGGACCCGGCTGATCTTCGGCCACCGCACCCTGCTCTATCGTCTGGGCAGCAAGATCGATTATCACCAAATCTACATGGATGAAAGGAACTATTAACTGGAGGATGCCATGAAGAAACCTATTTCGTTGGTCGTTGTAATTTTTCTGTCTCTGGTCGCGGTTCTGCACCTGCTCCGCCTGATGTTCCAGGTCGATGTTACGATTGGCGGAGCGATAATCCCCCAGTGGGCCAGTATGTTCGGTAGCCTGGCCCCGGCCGGTCTGGCCGTGATGCTGAAGCGGGAAAGCAGCAGATAATGTATGCAAAGCAAGAGATTGCTTCGCTTTGAGAGTTTATACCCCTCAAGACTTCTGAGTTGTTCCGTCAAGTTTAAAGATACTCTCGCAAAGGAGAATTTGATCTTTTTAACGCCTGTAAATATTTGACCTCATCATATT
>JBDLIW010000094.1:0-5276 GCA_039714695.1 Thermodesulfobacteriota bacterium
GCAGGAAAGAATCAAAAATTATTTCCGGCAGGTGCATCTCCGGCCAACGTTGACAGTTGGGCAGCTGCATGGTTCTTAGGGGTTGGACGTTAAGGTCAATTAACTCGACCCCCAGCCGATCCGCCATTTCTACATACCCGAGTTCTTTAAATGGATGAAAGGTGTCATAGGCCCGTGAGCCGGTACCTTCACCGATAACGACGGTAACATGCGGCGCATTTTCATGGAGATAGCGGATAATTTCTTCAACCAGCTGCACCGGGGTTGTAATCGGCGGCTTGAGATTTTCAACCAGATTAGGCTTGATCATTACCTGTTTTGCGGTGGGTATTTTATCTATCAACCCGGCACAATCAAGAAGCGTTGCGATACTGTCGTGCCGGTTATCAAAATCACACACATATACATTTTCTTTTTCCATTTTTTATCTCTGATATCTTCTACGATTTGTTAAATAGTAACTAATTATATCGGTAAGCGGAATGGCTGGCTAACAGTATAAATTTATGTTATTTATTCCACCCTTTCAAGCACCTAAAAATTAATACATAATTATGATTACAATAAACAAACTTAGCCTCCAATACGGAAAAAAACATCTTTTCAAGGATGTCTCGGCGCGAATCAACAACCAGGACCGCATTGGTCTGGCAGGAGTTAATGGCACCGGCAAATCAACTTTGCTGAAAATGATTACCGGATCGATTGAAACCGACTTCGGGGTTATAACCAAATCCAAACATGCCACCATCGGTTATCTCCCCCAGGAAGTCGCCTCGCTTCCGCCCGAACGCACCATCTACCAGGAAGCTGAATCGTCATTTAGCGATACTTTAAAACTACAAAGCGAGCTAGAGCAGCTCAACCAGGAACTGGCCTCCTGTGATCCAGATTCGCCGGAAATTTCGACTTTATTAGAAAGCCAGGGAGAGATGCAACACCGGCTTGATCAAACTGATTTGTTCAGTATGAAATCCCGAATTGAAAAAGTCATGCAAGGTCTCGGCTTTGCAGTTTCTGACATGGACCGCAAATGCCATACATTCAGCGGCGGCTGGATCATGAGATTAATGCTCGCCAAACTATTACTGGCCCAGCCAAGTTTTCTGCTCCTTGATGAACCCACCAACCATCTCGACATTGAGTCACTGACCTGGCTCGAAGATTTCCTCGGTAACTATTCCGGTGGTCTCGTTATAATATCCCATGATCGGGCCTTCCTGGATGCCTTGACTACCCATACCTGGGAGCTCAGTCTCGGAAAACTTAATGCATATAAAGGAAACTACACCAAGTATGTAGCCGAAAAAGAAGTCAGGATGCAGATCCAGCGAGCTGCTTACGACAACCAGCAGGCGATGATTCAGCAAACCAAGAGATTTATCGAAAGATTTCGCTCCAAATCTACCAAGGCCAGCCAGGTACAAAGCAGGGTTAAACAACTGGCCAAAATGGATATCATTGAGATTGAAGATACTGAATCACAGGTCTCTTTCAAGTTCCCTCCCGCTTCCCCCAGCGGCAGGCTGGCAATCGAAGCGGAGAAACTCTCTAAAAGTTACGGTGAACTTGCAGTTTTCAACGACCTTTCCTTTGAATTGCAACGCGGAGAAAAACTGGGAATCGTCGGCGTAAACGGGGCCGGGAAATCAACCCTGGTCAAACTACTGGCTAAAATCATCAAATCAGACAGTGGTGTTATCAGAACCGGACACAACGTAAAAATTTCATATTTTGGTCAACATCAGGCCCAGGAATTGCCCCTGGAAATGACTGCCCTGGAAGTAATGGCAACTGCCAATTCCGGGATGACCGTCACCCAGCAGCGGTCACTTCTCGGTGCCTTTCTTTTCAGAGGAGATGAAGTCGACAAAAAGGTCAAAGTCTTGTCCGGTGGAGAAAAAAGCCGGCTGTCCCTCGCAAAAATGATTGCTTCTCCGGCAAATCTTCTGATCATGGACGAACCGACCAACCATCTAGACATGAGCTCCCAGGAAATTCTCCAGCAAGCAATGGCCCAGTATGATGGTTCGATAATCGTTGTTTCTCATAACCGTCACTTTGTTGACAGTTTCATCGATAAGGTTCTTGAAATCAAAAACGGCAAAGCGACAATTTTTGAAGGAAAAATTGCCTACTATATTGAGAAGACCACCAAACAGTTAGAGCTGCAGTCCGCTAAAGAGCAGAGCAAAGATAACATTAAGATCGATGCCGGCCAGAAACAATTACATGGCAAGGAAGCTCGAAAGGCACAAGCCAAACTTCGCGAAGAAAGAGACAGAAGACTAGGCCCCTTAAAAAAAGACGGGGTTAAATACGAGAAACAGGTAGCAGATCTCGAAGAACGAAAAAAAACCCTTGAAGAGTTACTGGCCGACCCGGAATTATACAATGATCAGGATGCATTCACCGAGAAGAGCAAAGAATACCATTCCGTTGAAAGGCAACTGGATAGAGCCTTCAGTAAATGGGAAGAAATCCAGATGAAAATTGAAGAAATTGATATTGAATTGACCGAAAAGTAATCAAGGCCTTCCCCTTGACCGGATGCGGTTTTACCGGTAAATTCATCGCTTTTGAAGAAACGCTTCGATTTATGCTAACTGTCTTAAAAAAGCACCTAAAACAGGCCGGATCATGAGTTCAATCAGAGAGCAAATGGAGGAGCGCGAAGCTCAGGCCCTGTCACCATATGCCTGCTTGAGCAGAGACAGCAGAGGTCGACTGCGGGAAGAACCTGAATGTGACATCCGCCTTGCTTTCCAGCGGGATCGGGACCGCATTATTCATTCAAAGACCTTCAGACGGCTCAAACATAAAACCCAGGTGTTCCTTGCTCCAACCGGGGACCATTATCGAACCCGCCTCACCCATGTCCTGGAAGTGGCCCAGATTGCCCGGACCGTAGCCTCTGCCCTGCTCCTGAATGAGAACCTTGTCGAGGCCATCTCCCTGGCCCATGATATGGGCCATACGCCATTCGGCCATGCCGGCGAATCCGTCTTAAATAAATTACACCCCGGCGGTTTTCGCCATTTTGAGCAGAGCCTCAGGGTTGTGGATGTTCTGGAGAAAAAAGGCAAGGGTCTGAACCTCACCCATGAAGTCCGCGATGGCATAGTCAGGCACTCAAAGGGGCGGGACGATATCCTGCCGGACGACATGGAGGGATTGCCTTCTACCCGCGAAGGACAACTGGTCCGGATTGCCGATATAATTGCTTACGTAAACCATGATCTTGATGATGCGATCAGGGCCGGGATCCTTGATGAAGACAGCATCCCCGGAGATATCCTCAGGAAACTCGGCACCACCAATTCAGCAAGAATAGGGGCAATGGTCAGGGACCTGATTGTCAGCAGTAGCGCCACGGAAGGCGAGAAACTAACCATGAGCGACTCCGTGATGACCGCCATCACCGACCTGCGCGCCTTTCTCTACGAAAATGTCTATGAAGCCCACCGGGTACATAATGATTTTATCAAGGGCCAAAAGATTCTACGGGAGCTATATGATTATTTTCTCGAAAATGATGACTATTTTGACGACTCGATAAGTTATGACAACGACACGGACCGTGAGCGCAAAGTCTGCGATTTCATCGCCGGCATGACAGACCTCTACGCCCTTGATCTCTACACCAATATTTTCTTACCAAAACCATGGAGTGTTAAGTAGCATGACCAGCAAAGATCAAAGCCAGGCCCATGAACTGGCCAAGGCTTATGAATTTAAAGATGTAGAAAAAAAATGGTATGCAGTTTGGGAAGAGCAAAAGAATTTTGCCGCTACCATTGATCCCGACAAGGAATCATACTGTATTGTCATTCCCCCTCCCAATGTAACCGGAGTCCTCCATGTCGGTCATGCCCTGAACAACACCCTCCAGGATATTCTGGTCCGTTACAAAAGGATGCAGGGCTTCAATACTCTTTGGCTGCCGGGTACCGACCATGCCGGTATCGCCACCCAGAATGTCGTTGAACGTCAACTCGCCACCGAAGGTAAATCCCGTCACGATATCGGGAGAGATGATTTCATCAAAAGAGTCTGGGAGTGGCGGGAAGAAAAAGGCGGCACCATTATCAATCAGCTTAAGAGGCTGGGCAGTTCCTGCGATTGGGACCGGGAACGGTTCACCATGGATGAAGGCCTATCCAAGGCTGTGCGGGAGGTTTTTGTCCGCCTCTACAAAGAAGGTCTGATCTATAAAGGCGACTACATCGTCAACTGGTGCCCCCGATGCCATACGGCCCTCGCGGACGATGAAGTCGAGCACGAAGATACTAATGGTAAACTCTACAATCTCCGTTATCCATTTGCCGACGGAAGCGGCCACCTGGTTGTCGCCACCACCAGGCCGGAAACAATGCTGGGTGATACCGGCGTTGCCGTCCACCCCGATGACGAGAGATATAACAACATTGCTGAGATGTCGATCAGCCTGCCTCTGACGGATCGCGTAATACCAATAGTTCTCGACCATCATGTCCAGAAGGACTTCGGTACCGGCGCCCTGAAAGTAACACCATCCCATGACCGCGATGATTATGAGATCGGTCTCCGGCATGATCTGGAACTTCTTAAAGTCATGGATCAACATGGCAAAATGAATGAGGCGGCTGGTAAATATGCCGGACTCGATCGTTTCGAGTGCCGAAAAAAAATCGTTGCCGACCTTGAGGAACAGGGCTTTCTGGATAGTATCGAAGATTATCAGCACGGCGTTGGCCACTGTTACCGATGCCATACGGTTGTAGAGCCTACGACCTCCCTGCAGTGGTTTGTTTCGGTTAAGCCGTTGGCCGAAAAAGCCGTAGCAGCTGTTCGCAGTGAGCAGATCAATATTATGCCCAAGACCTGGTACAACACCTTCTACAACTGGATGGATAACATCAGGGACTGGTGTATATCAAGGCAGATCTGGTGGGGGCACAGGATACCCGCCTGGACCTGCGCTGATTGCGGGGAAGTGATCGTTGAAATAACTGATCCTACAAGCTGCCCTAAATGCAATAGTACAAAACTTGAGCAGGAAACAGATGTCCTCGATACTTGGTTCTCTTCGGCCCTCTGGCCCTTCTCTACCCTGGGCTGGCCCGACAAAACCCCGGAGTTGGCAAGTTTCTACCCGACTGCTGTACTGATTACCAGCTTCGATATCCTTTTCTTCTGGGTTGCCAGAATGATGATGATGGGACTCCACATCATGGATGAAATTCCCTTCAAGGACGTTTATCTCCACGCCCTGGTTCGTGACAAGGACGGCAAGA
>JBDLIW010000095.1:0-5230 GCA_039714695.1 Thermodesulfobacteriota bacterium
AATATTTTGCGACAAGATGATACAGACCCAGGTCCTGGATTATCAGCGCGTCCGGCGCCAGTTTTTCCAGGACGGCCAGCGTTTCCACTGCCCGGGGAATTTCATCTTCCCTGACCAGGCTGTTCATGGCCATGTAGACCTTGACTCCCTGCCGCCGGCCATGATCAATCATCGCCGCCACCTCCGCCATGCTGAAGTGGCGGGCCAGTTCACGGGCATTGAAGAAGGGGGCGCCGATATAAACAGCATCAGCACCCGCTTCTACGGCAACCTCAAAGGCCTCAAGGGTGCCGGCCGGGGCGAGAAGTTCCATCTTTTTACTTTGCCCTGCTATCATTTTCTCCATTTACCCCTGCCATATTTTTTAGATCGCTGTCTGAAAACGTTGACCAGCAGAACTCCGGCGAGAAATCCTCCGATATGCGCCCACCAGGCGACCCCGCCCACCGCCTGCCCATCAGTGGTCAGCTGACTGGCATAGCCCTGGAGAAACTGGATGACCAGCCAGAAGCCAAGAAAAACAAAAGCCGGGATTTCAATTGTATAAAAGATGATAAAAATGGGGATCAGAGTAAGAATTTTCGCCCCGGGATAGAGGACAAAATAAGCTCCAAGCACCCCGGAAATCGCCCCGCTCGCCCCGACCATCGGGACCGTGGACATCGGGTCGGCAACCCCTTGGGCAAACACGGAGACACTCCCGCAGAGAAGATAAAATATCAGGTAGCGGCGAGGCCCCATACTGTCTTCCACATTGTCCCCGAAAATCCATAACATCCACATATTGAAAAAGAGATGCAGAAAACCACCATGCAGGAACATGGACGAAAAGACTGGTAGAAACCGCGACAGGTCGAAGAAGTTTTCCAACTGGGCCGCCATAAATCGGGCCGGGACAAAACCATGGGCTTGAATAAAATTATGCAACTCCCCCCGCAGACTGAACTCATAAACAAAGCAGATGCCGTTTATCACGATCAGCCAGAGATTGACCACCGGGAAACGATGGGCAGGGATGTTATCTTTTATCGGGAACATTTATTGCCGGCTGAACATATAATCCAGCGATCATGGTTTAACTTGCCTGGGGCAGGATCAGAGGCTTCAGCATAAGAAAGAAAGCCAGGCAGGACAAAGAGAAGCCTAATGCCGCTTGAGAACACCAGTTTTATTTCCTGGACAGTAAAATTTACTTCGTCCCCAGAACCACAGAATCTTCGCCGCTTTTCTCCTTCAGCAGAACATCGACCCGTTCACTGTCCCCGGCATTGACATGCAGACCGACAAAATCAGGCTGGATCGGCAACTCCCGGCCACCCCGGTCTATTAATACCGCCAGTTGAATGGTCATGGGTCGGCCAAAATCCATAATTGCGTCGAGGGCTGCCCGAATGGTACGCCCGGTGAAAAGCACGTCATCTATCAGGACCAACGTACAACACTCGACCGGAAAATTAAGGTCGGTGGTCTTGACAACCGGGCTCTGGCTGGCCAGACTCCAGTCGTCGCGATAGAGGGTGATATCGAGGCTGCCGATCGGCACATCAATGTCCTCCCGGCTTTTAATGAGTTGTTTGATCCTCTCAGCCAAAAAGACGCCGCCCGTATGAATTCCGACAATAGCCAGGTTGTTCAGGTTGCGGTTTTTCTCAACGATCTGGATTGCCATCCGGGATATGGATCGATCGATATCATCTCCATTCATTATGTTCCTGTTGCCATCAACCATAGTTTTGCCTCCCATCACTTCCAAAAATAATCAATACCCTTTTCCGTCACCAAATTAATTGCCTCGGGAAAGGCCTCACACTCTGCCGCAAACACCCGGGAGGCAATCTCGTCCGGTGTATCATCTTTATTAACCGGGACACATTTCTGGACGACTATCGGCCCTTCATCATATACTTCATTGGCAAAATGTACCGTACAACCACTCACCCTGACCCCGCGTTCTTTCACTGCCCGATGGACGCGCATTCCGTAAAAGCCATCACCGCAGAAGGAAGGGATCAGGGAGGGATGAATATTCAAGACGGCTTTCTTCAGTTCCTGAGGCGGTTCGTACAGTTTAAGATATCCGGCCAGCAGGACAAGATCAACATCGTAATCACCCATTATCCTGTTGGTTTCCCCATTGTCCGCGCCATGGAAAGCCGGATAACCGTATTTTTCTGCCTTTTCCAGGCCGAGGACTCCGGCAACATTGGATATCACCACCTCAATAGAACCCTGCATGGTCCCGGCAGCAATCCGGTCATGGAAATTATCCAGAGTCCGGCCGCTACCGGACAAGAGAACCGCCATCTTCATGTTAATGCCTCCGCTTAACTCCAGTTTCGTATCGGCTCATGAACAACAAACCCCAGCTTGAAAATCAAGCCAACTCGGGATGACTGTCAGCATCGACCTTGTCAAGCCAGGCAGATATTGCCGTATCGTAACTGCTGGTCAGGGCAAAGACCTTGGCGGCCAGACGGAACCTGGTTCTGAGGGTGGTATTGCCCGTCTCTTTCATCTCGCTTATTACCTGGGGATAATCAGCCGGATCGACAAGGACGGTCACATCCCGATAGTTCTTGGCTGCAGCCCGAAGCATGGTCGGTCCGCCGATATCAATGTTCTCAATGGCGTCGGCCAGGGAACAGTTGGGATCGGCTACCGTCTTTTCAAAAGCGTAAAGATTGACGGCGATAAGATCGATGGCCTCCAGGCCATGCTCTTCCATCTGGGCAAGGTGATCAGGGTTTGTTTTCTGGGCCAGGATTCCTCCGTGGACTTTGGGATGGAGGGTTTTCACCCGGCCATCCAGCATCTCTGGGAAACCTGTGAAATCCGAGACATCCATAACCTCAATTCCGTGGTCACGCATCTTCTTGGCTGTCCCTCCGGTGGAAAGGATTTCAACCCCCATTCCCTGAAGCTGCCGGGCAAAATCCTCGATCCCGGATTTATCGGTAAGGCTGATCAGTGCTCTTTCTATTTTCTTCATGGCAAATCACTCCTGGTAATATATATTTTTGTTTAAATTAAATTCCGTCCGCAGGACAAATCTGTGCTGAAATCATTCGTCATGCCCCCTGATAAATCTCCGGATCAGGCGGCGGTCTCTCTTGCCCGGGCGCTTAACGGGGTCCTTCACCTGGGTAGCGGCTATCAGGCGCCGCTCTTCCCGGACCTTTTCCCGGGCCTCAATACTCGCCGGTGTTTCCTCGTAAAGGGTAACAGCCACCTTCGCCGGGCCCCGCTTGTCATGCAAAGCCACCACAACGACGATGTACTCGTCATTGCCCCGGGTGATCCGCAACTCATCTCCCGGCTTCAGGAAACGGGATGGCCGGGCGCGTTCGCCATTAACATGGACCAACCCGCCGTTTACCGCCCGGCTTGCAAGGGACCTGGTCTTGAAGAACCTGGCCGCCCAGAGCCATTTATCAACCCTGACTTTTTTCTCCTGTCCCGCGTCAGCCAATTTATACTTTCAGGTAAAATTTATAAAAGCGCAAGCTAACATATTTGTTGACTCACTTCCATATCAGCTAAGTCATTTATCAGATAATTAACGGCAGCGACCCTTTCGTTTACCTCAACCCCTCTCTGAAACAAACCCGCCCCCTAATGATCAGAGTTCATAGGTTCAGGCGTTTTCCCTGACTCTTCCTGGTCATTATCAGGACAACCATGTAATGCTATCTGGACATCACCTGAAAAAAAAGTTAGATTCGCTGGTCATGAAACTTAAAAGTGTCGGCATAGAACACGTCAGCCTTCCTGTCAAAATCAGGCAGAAGGAAGGTGGGCACCAGAACACGGTCGCAACAATCGACCTTCAGGTCAATATGCCCAGTTCATACCGGGAAACCTGCCTCGCCGTTTTCATCGATATTCTCAACAAGTATCAGGATGATCTAAGTGTTACTGTCTTTCCCGAGCTGATCAGGGAGGTGAGGAATGAACTTAATGCCGCTTCCGCCAGGGTGGAAATGACCTTCCCCTACTTCATAGAAAAAGAGGCCCCGGTTTCAGGGACCAAGAGCCTGATGGAGTACAGCTGCCGTTTCACCTGCGGAATCGGTGATGAAAATGACCTGGTCCTTTCCGTCTGGGTCCCGGTGACGACTTTATGCCCCTGTTCAAAAGAGATCAGCGACATTGGCGCCCACAACCAACGGGCCGAAGTCAATCTCAATATCCGTTACAGCAAATTTATCTGGGTTGAAGACCTGATAACCATGATTGAAGCCTGCGCCTCCTGCGAGGTTTTTGCTCTCCTTAAGAGGCCGGATGAAAAATTTGTCACCGAACAGGCATATGAAAACCCGATGTTTGTTGAGGATGTTGTCCGGCGCGTTGCAGAATCAGCCCTGGCCAACCCGGATATAACCTGGTTTACGGCTGGCGTGGAAAGTTTCGAGTCAATCCACAAGCACAGCGCTTACGCCTATATTGACAGCGACGAAATAAGATAACCACATCCCTGCCGTAGATCAGACCTGCCTTTACTTTCCATCTGCATTTCTACTATCCCGAAGCCATAAAAACGTCATCAAGCAATTTCTCTCTTGCAATTAAGCCCGCAATGCCTTACACGTTAATGTATCGCTAACCTAACAAATTAACAAAGGAGAAGAAATGAAAAAACTACTGACAATTAAAGCTGCACTGTTCATCGCAATCTTCATCACAGCCGGGATTTGCCAGGCGGGTAAATCAAGCGTCGAATACGGCCAGAAGCTTTTTAACGATCCTTCCCTCGGGGGGTCGACCAATGACAAAAGCTGTGCCAGCTGTCATCCTGGCGGGGAAGGACTGGAGAATGCCGGAGACAACAAAAAGCTGACAAAAATGATCAACCGCTGTATTACCGGCCCGCTCAAGGGAAACAAAATTGACGGCCGCAGTGCGGAAATTCGTTCCCTGAAGCTTTTTATTCAGTCTTTGGGTAAATAGTAAAAAAGGGGCGGGAATCATTCCTGATCCCCGCCCCTTTTTCAGCTTTATTGCTTAGCACATTAAATCACAGCTCAAACCCGACTTCGGCAAAAGGGCCGGAGAATTCGATATCGGCAAGAATGTCCTTCTCGTCGATATCTATTGCTTCATAGCGGTAACCGGCAGAAAGAAATGCCGGCCCGGCAAATTTATATTTCACCCTGGCGATCAGGTCATAATAACTGCTGCCACTGTAACCGGTGCCTCGTAATTCCGCTTCAACAGCCAGAGCCTCAATAGG
>JBDLIW010000096.1:0-5213 GCA_039714695.1 Thermodesulfobacteriota bacterium
GATCTCTGGGCAGCCTTGGTCGTCCTGAAACCAAAATTTTCGGTCCGCACCTTCTTGACGTTAATTATGTATACATCGTCAATCAAAGGTATCTTCAGGTGGGGGCCGGGATTAGTCTACTTGACGAATTTCCCCAAACGGAGGACAACACCCTGCTCCCGTGGGCTTACACTATAATAAGATGAAGCCGCCATACTGATCAGGATAATAATACCTATAACCGTTGCCAGCTTGCCAAGACCGCCGGCAGGCAATGCCGGTCCGCCGCCTGCTCCGCCTTCGGCTCCGTTACCGCCGCCGGATCCGCCACCCTCGAATGCTTCTTTGATCTTCTGGATAACCGCGGCGATCAGCTCTTCCGGGGTCTGGGGCCCTTTCTTTTTACCCCAAGGGTTTTGTTCGTCTTCCCAAGCCATTTGTTTAACCTTTATTTGAATTTAACAACTTAATTAAAACCAATTTAATTAACCCAACCTTCGCAAATTTGCCCGGCCATTTCAAGTTCTTTTTAGACCGGGTCGAGATTATGGCGAGATAATCCAAAAAACGCTCAGGCAATCAGGAATGCAGAGCCTTCAACCAAGATACAATAACCAATCCCAAGGTACATGCCAGCAAATACAACTGTCTGGCTGAAAAAAACCTTATCCACCTGGAATCTTTCAGCCAGCTCCAGGCAAAACCACAGGCCAGTCCAACCAGGAGCCCCCATAAATGAGCGCCAAGGTCGGTCCTCTCTCCAGAGGTGCCAAGCATAGCCAGGAGTCCAGCCCCCGCACCGAGGGGCAACAGCACCCCCCTTAAGGTGAGGCTCCTCAGGTTGCAGCCGCAAAGGATGCCAACCGCCGCAAAAACCGCCGTCGAAAACCCCACCGAGATATGATCGGGACCACGGGCGATAACATTTATTAAATTTCCGAGAACCCCGGACATAACCAACAGAAACCAGCTCAGTCCGGTCCCGAGCAGCCGGGAGAGAAAATGGATAACCATTCCGCCGATCAGCAGGTTACCCAAAAGATGCACCGAGTCGGCATGGAGGGTCAGGGCGGTTATCAGCCGCCACCATTCGCCTCCTGCCAAAATGGCCTTGGAATCAACCGCCCCTGCCATGAACCAGTTGCTGTGCTCAACAAAAGGCCCGGTAATCCCATGGAAGACAAGCAGCCCGCCCATCAGCAGTATGGTCGGCGGATGGTGGTCGATAGCCTCGTCGGCCAGGGGGCCCAGAAACTTGGGCGGCGGCCAGTTGTAATTTTCCTCTTCAAAGCGACCGATCTCTTTTTCGGCGCGGGCCAGCTGATCTTCAGGGGCCATGATCAGATAATCAGCCCCCTCCTCCCTGGTGAGATGGGGAATCCCGGCCGAATGCAGGACCAGGGACCATATCCTGGCCTGATAGCGGTTGCCGGTGGTCCCTGCCGGGACATATTTTTCCTGATGATCGGACAAAGGCTCTATTCCGTTGATTTGCCAAGATGCCCCAGGGGAAGCATGTTCAGTTCACCGGACAGAATGGTACCTTGACATAATTTTCAAAGATAGTTAAAAAATCGGCCTGCTAAAGAGACTGTTCATGCTCTGCATGACATAACACAATTAAGACTGGTAAGCACCTTGCCGATTTATTGCAATCGAGATGGAGGCTGGATCGGGAAATAGGTGAAAAGTTGCTGGGAGTGAAAAGAAACGATGGTGCCGAAGAGAGGACTTGAACCTCCACGGGGAAACCCCCACTAGACCCTGAACCTAGCGCGTCTACCAATTCCGCCACTTCGGCACATCGAGAGGCGACTTTAAATAGTTCCCCGGCCTTTTGTCAAGTTTTTTTATTTACCGATTCCATGCTTTTCTTTATGCTGTTCTGAACTCACAGGTTACTGGTGAGTGTCTGTCCTGAAGCATGGGCAGGCATTAGTCAATCATATTACCGGATATATTTAATGAAATTGTTTCGCAGCCTGAACGAAATAACCGAAAAGCCCGTTAACCCCTATGTCACCATCGGCAACTTCGATGGCGTTCACCTGGGCCACCAGATCCTGTTCAGTGAAGTGGTCGGCAAGGCCTACCACCACAAAGGGACCAGCATCGCCATCACCTTTGACCCGCATCCCCTGCAGGTGGTCAGGCCCGAAATCGGCATCAAGCTCATCTCGACCTTCGAGCAGAAGATCGAACTTATCCAGCTGGCCGATATAGATATCCTCATCGCCCTGCCCTTTACCAAAGAACTTGCCGCCACTCCGGCAGACAAGTTTATCGATGATCTGCTCAACAAAGTCGGCATCACCGAACTGGTCGTCGGCTACGACTACGCCTTCGGCAAAGGGAGACAGGGAGACATCCCCTTTCTTGAAGAAAAGGGCCGCCGGAACGGCTTCGATGTTTCCGTGGTCGAAGCCTATCATGTCGAAGATATGCTGGCCAGCAGCTCCAAGGTGCGGGAACTGGTCGGCGAAGGGAGAATGCGGGACGTCAGGAAACTATTGGGCCGCCACTACCAGATCAGAGGGGAAGTGAAAATGGGCAAACAGCGCGGCGGCTCGGTGATCGGTTTTCCCACCGCCAACCTGCATATTGCCCCGGAAGACCTCTGCCCCAGGCATGGAGTGTATGTTACCCAGGTAATCTACGACGGCAAATGTTACGGCGGGGTGTTGAACATCGGCCGCAATCCCACCTTCGATGACGATGGCGAACCCACCATCTCGGCCGAGACCCATATCTTTGACTTTAACCAGGACATCTACGGCAAACCGATCAAGGTCAACCTCCTCCGTTTTCTGAGGGACGAGAAGAAATTCTCGGGCCCGGAGGAACTCTCAAAACAGATCACTGCCGATATCGAAAAAGCCAAACAGGTTTTAGAAGAAGCCCAAAAGGAAGTGCTGCTCTCCTGCGAAGACAAGTTCAACAGATAATACTGTTCACAAAAAACCCCACGCAACGTTGGGCCACGTTGCATGGGGCGGTCTTAACTAAACAAAAACAATCAACAGATAATAATATTAATTAAGCTTTGCCACCCTTGTGACCCTTCTCACTGACTTTCGGGATCTTGGTATGGCATGAGTGGCAGTTCATCTTGCCACGGGTAAACTGGCCGCCATCAAAATCGGTGCCTTTGTAATGACAGGCGCCGCAGACCGTGCTGTTATCTCTCGGATTGCCCAACTCTCCGCCTACACCGGAATTGAGAAGCTCTACGGTCTTGGCCACAACATCGCCGGCCAGACGCGCACAACGCTCGGAGCGCTCGGAAGAACCACTGGCAAAACCGGAGGCATTACACCAGTTGGTTACGGAAACATGGCAGAGGTTGCTGCGGGCCACGCTGGTGGGCAGCTCATACTCCTTGCCAAGTACCGGGACCAGGTTCGTATCTGCCAGCGGGCTGGGCAGAGAACTCTCAGAGTACCAGGTCAAAAGATCGGCGGTAAAAAGTTTCGCATCAGTATTGCTGCAAATAAGTCCTATGGCAGCGCAGGCCCCATTCAAGGCACCGCAAAAAGTTGCAAAACCGGAAACCCCACCGGAGGCCCACTCCATCATCTGAGTAGGGATATTGGCATACGGCCCTTGCGGATCAGCCTCGGCAAGCTGGCTGATGATTGCATTGAAGGTAGCGAATGCGCAGTGCTTGTGCTTTACGCCGTCGGCCAGGGTTATCCCCTTATAGCCGTTATAACCAAGCTGCCGCGACTCATCCACATCAAGGGCAACAAAACCATAGGGATGCATGGCGGAATTTGCCCTGGCTTCGCCGGGAACAATGGCTTTCAAACCAGTAGCGACTGCCGCACCCGCTACTGCCGTTGTCAATCCGACTTTTAGAAATTCTCTTCTTGATCCTTCTTTCATTTACTTTTCTCCTTTTCTTTCATTTTTAACCTGAATCAGGTTAATCGTTACGGCAATCGCCCAATTAACTACCGCTCTTAAAATTGCCCGCAGCGAATCGAAAAATCCGTGCCAATGCCGGGCAAAACTATATTTCCCCTAGGAATTTGTTATCTGACCCATCCGGCATCACTTTGCCTGGAAGCCTAAACCTTGCTGCTACAAGGCTCAACCACACCCTTATCACGGGGTAGCCCCCGTGACGCAATACGCCACAAGATATACCAACTCCCTAAGAGTTCCCCAAAACCCCCGGAGGAAGGACACCAACCTCAGACTGTCAATTGTAGTGAATCAGGAAATAGTGAACTTTAAATCTCTAATTTCTGGATTTTCATTTAATTGTTACCTTTTATACTTCTTATTAAAAATTTGTCTGAAATCATTTATTACGCCCAAGCTGTTAAATCATTTAATTTAAAACCGAAAAAGAATGATAGGCTTAACGAGGCCAAGGTGTACCACAGAGTGGCACCAAAGTCAAATCTTATGCGCATCAGGCAGGAATACAACTCTCAGGCATTGATTGCCTTCCCTCTCCCTTGAACGTCCCTCCCTTAAAGTACTTCATGTCTCCCTCCCCAGATTATCCCTGCGCCAGGTGTATTTCGACAGCCTTTATCGCATCAGCGGCAGAACTGGTGATCCCGCCGGTATAGCCGGAACCTTCACCGATCGGATATAGATTTTTGGTGTTTACCGACTCAAATTTTTCGTCGCGCTTGATCCGGACCGGAGATGAAGTTCTTGTTTCCGCCCCCAACAATATCGCCTGCTGTGAAATAAATAATGGCACCTCTTCTTGCCATTTACTAAAAGCGACTAGCAGTTCATCGATCACAAAGCCTGGAAAGATCTCTTTCAGGTCGGCGGCAACGACCCCCATTTTATACGAGTTTTTATTTAAGCCGATAGCGCTCTTCTCACCCAAAAATTCCAGCAGATTCTGGGCCGGAACCGCCCAATCTCCGCCTCCTGCCTTAAAGGCCTTACGCTCGATAGCCTTTTGGAAATCGATCCCGGCCAAGGGACTGGCCGATTTATAGTCATCCGGGTGGCAGGTTACCGCCAGAGCCGCATTTGAAAAGGGCGATGACCGGCGTGAGTAACTCATCCCGTTCAAGACCAGCAGACCCTGCTCGGATGAGGCATTGATCACCTCACCCCCGGGACACATGCAAAAGGTATAAACTCCCCGCTTGATCTTTCGATTGGTATGGTTCAAAGAATAGGTGGCCGCCCCTATCCCTTTGAAATCTTTATACTTATCTCCATACCGCATAAGATTGATGGCTTCAACGGGATGTTCA
>JBDLIW010000097.1:0-5201 GCA_039714695.1 Thermodesulfobacteriota bacterium
AATTTCAGACGTTAGGTCCCTTGGCCGGACCCGAGTGTTGCCCTCTATGCAGCATCAGTCCGGAATTTTTCACAATTTTACGAATTTACGTTTCGTCTGTGGGAGTGTCAAGGTAAAACAGGGTCAAAACAGAAATACCTTGGCTGGTTCCCTGCCTTCAGCGTTTAAACATTTCTTGCCAACCATGCGAATTTGTTATAGATTGGCTTTAATAACAATTATTTATAACCCGTGGGTCATCGGCCCGACAACATCCGGACTTAGCTAAATCATGTTTGCTCACTTCCAGATCCGGTTCTCAGGCAAATGAAATATCTTTTTGGGCCGGTAAACTCACGGCGGCTGGGGTTGTCGTTGGGGGTCGATCTGGTCCCGGCGAAAATATGCAATTTTGATTGTATTTATTGCGAAGTTGGCGTGACAACCGGCCTGACTGTCAAGCGTCGTGAGTATTCCCCCACCCATGAAATAATTGCCGAACTGGACGGGTTTTTTGCCGGGCTTGAAAATGGGGCCGGGCAACGGCCCGACTTTGTCACCCTGACTTCTTCCGGGGAAACGACCCTGCACACGGGCCTTGGGGAAGTCATTAGATATATAAAACAGCGCTTTGACATTCCGGTTGCTGTCTTGACGAACGGAGCCTTGCTGCCGGACCCTCAGGTCAGGCTTGAGCTGATGGCTGCCGATGTGGTGATGCCGTCACTTGATGCGGCAAGAAAGGCGTCACTGGCGGCGATAAATCGTCCGGCGGAGGAATGCGCCGATCCGGAAAAAATTATTGATGGGCTGGTGAGTTTTGCCGAAGAATTCGGTGGTGAGATATGGCTGGAGATCCTGCTGGCGGACGGGGTCAATGACAGCGAGGAGGATATTGCTGCCCTGGTGGCGGCAGTCGGGCGCATCAGGCCTCAGCGGGTTCAGCTTAATACGGTGGTGAGGCCGCCGGCCGTATCTTCGGCCCGGCCTCTTGCCGAGCAGAGGCTCAAGGATATTGCCGCCCTCTTTAAAGTTAAAGACTGCCTGGTTGAGATAGTTGCCGATTATAGCGGCAGTGCGGCAAAACACCCGGATAAAGTTGAAAAAGCACAAATTCTGGAAATGCTTAAACGACGGCCCTGCACTGGAACGGATATCTGTGAGGCTACAGGCCTGGCCAGGGACGAGGTTGATAGATTACTTAATGAGCTTGAGGAATCAAGCCTGATTAGAGAGACGATACACGATGGCAGAAAATACTTTCAGGCCTAAAAAAGATGAGAAAATCGGTGGCAAGGAGCAGACTCCTTCCATGATTGGTAAAATTGGTAAATGGCTGACCGGGCAGAAGGATGAAGCGCCGAAGAGCCCAGATCCCGTTCCGGCAAAGGACACCGCCCAGAGAAATGACTCGGGGGGGCGTGCTGAAAGCAGGCCGGCCCGGAGCAAAAGACCAAGACCCAGAAAACGTCCGGGCGGTAAGCCCGGCAGCCCCCGAGGGGGGCAGCAGAGAAAGACTTCCGGGTCAGGGGGTGGCGGGGCAAAGCCATCTCCGCCCAGATCTTCTCCGCCAAAGAAAGAAGTTCCCCCCAGCTCGGGGGAGAACAAAGACGTTCCATGCAAATTACTGATCAACTCGGATGAACCGGAAGAATGCCGGATCGCCCTGATTGAGAACGGCCGGGTCGAAGCTTTTTATGTTGATACGGTTCTCCACACCAAGACAAAAGGCAATATCTACAAGGCCAGGGTTGTCGCGGTTGAGCCCAGCCTGCAGGCCGCTTTTGTCGATATGGGCGGGGAAAAGAACGGTTTTTTGCCTTTCGGGGATATTCATCCCGAATACTTTCACGGCAAAGTTTCCGAGAACGCCCACTGGAAAGACCTCGATATCCAAAAGATCATTCGTAAAGGCGATGAGGTACTGGTCCAGATTGTCAAGGAGGCGGTTGGCAACAAGGGGGCCAACCTGACTACCTATATTTCCCTGCCGGGCAGATATCTGGTGTTGATGCCGGGTAGTGACAGCGCCGGGATTTCCCGGAAGATCGAGAGTGAATCCCAGCGGAAAAAGCTGCGGAGTCTGGTCGAAAGCTTGACCCTGCCGGAGGGTATCGGCTATATCGTCCGGACAGCCAGTAATGAGATAACCAAGAGCGCCATCTCCCAGGACCTCAAGTACCTGCTCAATCTCTGGGAGGAAATAAGGGAGCGCGGCAGGAAGATGGCCACCGCGTCTTTGATCTACAAGGAGCAGGATATTATCGCCCGTTTTCTGCGCGATCATTACACCTCCAATATCAAGGAGATTATGGTCGACAACGAGGAAGGCCACGAGAAGGTGTTGAAGTTTTTGAAGCTTATCCCAGCCAGACAGAAAAAAGCGGCCGCCCGGCTTTACAGTGGTTCTCAGCCCATCTTTAATCATTATCAGGTTGAGAAGCAGATTGAGCAGATATATAAGCCAACGGTAAGCCTGCCGTCGGGAGGGTCGATTGTTATCAACCCCACCGAAGCTCTGGTGGCCATAGATGTTAACTCCGGGCGTACCTCCAAGGACAAGAATTTTGAGCAATCGATCTTTCTGGCCAACATGGAGGCGGCGGAAGAGCTGGCGCGGCAATTGCGTCTCCGGGATCTTGGCGGGTTGATTGTGGTGGATTTTATCGACATGCGTCCCGCCGCCAATATTCGCGAGGTGGAAAAAAAGGTAAAAGCCAGTATGAAGCGGGATAAGGCCAAGGTGGACATCAGCCGGATATCACGTTTCGGCCTGATGCAGATATCAAGACAGAAATTGGCGTCGCCGATCCAGATGGGCAGTTATAATGTCTGCGAACATTGCCAGGGAAGAGGGCTGGTGAGATCGGTGGAGACCTTGTCTCTGTACTACCTGAGGCGGATTCAAACCGGGATTACGAGGAAGAAGAATGTCCTCCGGGTAGACTGTCGTCTGCCGATAGCGGTTGCCCAGTACCTGCAGAATAAAAAACGTTCGGAGCTCCTTGAACTTGAGAATAAATACGAGGTGGCGATTGATATCACCGCCGACCCGTCAATGTTGCCAACCGACAACACTTTGGAATTTGTCAAAAACTGACCGGCAGAGCAGACCTTGCAAGGCAGTATGTCTTGCCAGGTAAGGATATGGCCGAGTTGTGTGAACTATTTAATATTCGGTTTTTTTATGGTTTATGGTAGTATTGTTCCGGATGGGTTTTCAGGATGACAACTCCTCTCTGCCGCGGGCTAGGGGGGAGCATTTTGGGAGCCGTGGACGGATTTAGGCGGCCCTGGCCGAAAAGCCTCTTGGACTTGGGGTGATGGCGGGCGTCTGGTAATGAAAAAGGGGAAGGGTGCTTTTCGCCGCTATTGCTAAGTCGGGCGGAAGAATCCAATAACTTCCAATCAATGTTCAATCTCAGGTTTATCAAATTTCTGGTGTTTCTGGCTGCCCTTGCAGTCGTTTTTCTGCCGGTATATCTGTATTTCCATTTAAGCCCCTCTCTGCGTAGTTTCGTAACAAAGAGCACTGAAGTTGAAGCTATCCGTGTTGCCACCCATCTTTCGTCTATGGCGGTAAGGTCCGGGAAGATGCGCCCGGATGCTCTGCCGAAGGATATCGACCGCATTGTCGACAACGCCAAAAGTGACTTCAATATTCGTAAGCTGAAAATCTTTTCCGATCTTGGCGAGGTAATCTATTCGACCGATAAGGACGAAATAGGGCAGGTTAACCGCAACAGCTACTTCCATGAAATTGTGGCCGCCGGGAAAAATTTCACCAAAGTTGTCCAGAAGGAGTCGGCCTCAATGGAGGGTCAGATCTTCACAGTGGATGTTGTCGAGACCTATGTGCCGGTAATGAGAAACGGCAAGTTTATCGGCGCCTTTGAGATCTACTACGATATTACCGCCAGGGTTGATTCCCTGAACCGGATGATTGAGGATTTTTACCAGTTGGTTTTGCCTTTTGCCTTTCTTATCCTGATCGCGATGAGTTTCACCCTCATTCGATTTCGGGAAAGTTTTAGCAAACGTCTGGCGATTGAGAAAAAACTTCGCGATAACGAAAAACGCTACAAGACTCTTTTTGAAAGTTCTAATGATGCTATCGTTGTTTTCGACGAACACAGCATCATTCGGGAAGTTAACGAAAGGGCCTGTCAGGTAGTCGGCTTTAATCACGATCAGCTGATCGGGACCAGTATTCACGACCTTCCCGGGGAGGCATCGGATGATGAGTGGGCTGACGGGATCAAGAAAGCCCTGGCCGGGGAAGATGTAATATTCGAATCCAACCTTCGCACTATTGAAGGGAAGTCTCTTGATGTCGAGGTCAAAGCCTGGGTTACCGGCAGGAAAAAAAGTATGGTGCAGGCTGTTATCCGGGACGTGACAGATGAAAAACAGCGCCAGAGGGAAGTGAAAAGGGGCTACCAGACCCAGACGGTTTTAAATAAGCTTCTGCATCTCTCCCTGGAAAATCTGACTTTAACCGAAACACTTGAGCTTTTTATCTACTATATAACTTCCTTTCCCTGGCTTGAACTTGAGCCCAAGGGGGCGATTTTTCTGGTGGGTGAAAAACCCGGAGTCCTGGAGCTCAAGGCACACCGGGGGCTGAATGAGGACCTGCTGGTTATCTGCAATAAGGTACCGTTCGGCAAATGTCTCTGCGGACGTTGTGCCATGACCGGAGAGGTTGTCTTTGCCAACTGCATCAACGATTATCACGACAATACCTATGATGGTATTGTTCCGCATGGTCATTATTGTGTACCGATCCTCTCGGTGAATCGCAAACTCGTGGGTGTGTTTACCCTTTATATTCAGCCCGATACCAAGCGTGACAAACTGGCAGAGGAGACCCTGGAGGCAGCGGCCAGTGTTATTGCCGGCGTGATCCAGCGGAAAAAAGCCGAGGAGGAACTGCAACTCTCAAAGGACAAGCTGGAAGTCAGGGTCCAGGAGCGGACCATAGAGCTTGAGGAGGCCAATATTCAGCTTGGCCAGGAACTCAGCGAGCGCAACGAGACCGAAAGGGCTTTGGCCGGCGCCAATCAGGAAAAAGACGATCTTATCGTCAATCTGTTTGAGATCATGTACGAAATGTTGGCGAATCGTGATCATTCAACCTTCGAGCATGCTCTGCGGGTCGCGGAAATATCCCGCCGGGTGGGCGTTGAAATGGGCCTGGCTGAAGAGGATATGGAGGTGTT
>JBDLIW010000098.1:0-5168 GCA_039714695.1 Thermodesulfobacteriota bacterium
ATGCCGGCGATCAAGAGGCTGATAAAGTATCTGCCCCAAAAACGGCAGAACCTGCTGTTCTCGGCTACCATGCGAAATGAGATCAGGCATCTGGCCGATAGTATTTTAAAGGATCCTGCCCGGGTGCAGATAAATCATGCCAAGCCGACCGAACAGGTCTCCCATAAACTCTACAATGTTGAGAAGAAAGGTAAGGCGGCGCTCCTCAGGAAGATCATGAAGGAAACCAGCATCAGCTCCGCCCTGGTCTTTACCAGGACCAAGTATGCTGCCAAAAAGCTGGCTGTTGTCCTTGAAAAGGCAGGTCACCGGGCGGTAGCGCTACAGGGCAATATGACCCAGAATAAAAGGAAGCAGGCCATGGATGGTTTTCGGCAGGGACGGTTCAATATCCTGGTCGCGACCGATATAGCCGCCCGGGGTATCGATGTTTCCGGAATTTCCCATGTAATCAATTATGATGTCCCGGCGACTGTCGAGGCATATACCCATCGCACCGGTCGTACCGGCCGGGCTGATCATACCGGAGAAGCCTTTACCTTCGTAACCAGCGAAGATACCAGGATCATCAGGATGATCGAGAAGACCCTTGATGGGAGAATGATTCGCCATAATAATGGCGTAGTTGCAGAAGCCTCGACTGGCAATAGACCCGGTCAGGATAATGATGCCAAACGGGCCGGCCGTCCGGCGAGATCATCTGCTAAAAGACAGTCAGCCGGTTCACCCCGAGGACAAAAAAGGTCAGCGGGAAGAAACAGCCAGCAGGATGGTGGTGGACGCCAGGAGCAGAGGACTGGAGGACGCCAGGAGCATAAAGCTGGCAGACGGCAAGAGCAGAGGACCGACGGTCGGCAGGAGCAGCAGAAGGGCGGTCGGTCTCAAGCCCCCAAGGCCCGTCGGCGTCGGCGCTCAGCCCCGCTGGGGGTGGATTTCTTTACTAATCCGAGAAGGACCGGGGCCAAGAATGGCAGGAATGCTGCCTGATAGTTAGGAACTATCTCTCTGATAACCGGAGGATCTGATCAGCTGTAGCTTTTGCTGCCGATTGAGTTTTTTTAACTGGTATTCGCGGCTGGCAGCGGTTGAACGGGAAGGAAATTCTTCGAGATAAGCCAGTGAAACAGGACGGCGCGAGCGGGTATATTTTGCCCCGATCGCGCCGTTGTTGTGTTCGGCAAGACGCTTCTGCGGGTCCATGGCAATGCCGGTATAGATTGTCTCATCATTGCAGATGAGCATATAGACATACCAGGGGGCAGGCTCGTCTTTCATTGTCCCGGTTAGTTAGTGTCTGTCCAGAAATGAGGGTTTTTGTCTGAGAACGAGGAGCAAAGATGGCGAAAAAGCGCAGCGTACTTCAGTACGTGAGCACTTTCGACTCTGAAGCGACAAAGTTGTCGGGCAAAAAAGCCATTTATGGATGGGCGCTAGTTGATAGAGACCAGTTCTATATCAAAATTAAGGTCCTTGCCGGCGAGGGGCGGATTGGCATCGAGTTTGATGTGATCATCGGTCACTTCGACAATGACAACCACAACAACTTCGCCATTGGGGCCGCCCATCTGCAACTGCTGGCCAACTTCCGGGGTGATCTCCGGCGGTACCTGGTCGCGGGGCGCTTCGATGATCATCTCTTCGTTGCGCTGGCCGTAAGCCTTGTCGGCCGGGATATTAACGCTTTTGCTTTCTCCCACTGCCATTCCAGTTACCGCTTCATCGAAACCGGGAATAACCTGACCGCCGCCCAGAGTGAAGGCGAGAGGGTCGCGACCTTCGGATGAGTCGAAAACGGTTCCATCATCGAGGGTTCCTTTGTAATGAATCTTGACGGCGTCGCCGCTTTTTGCCTGGGTCATGTTGATCTCCACTGTAAAATATTTTTCTTATCTTCTTGTTCTAGTACCCTGTAAAACCTAAACCAACTTATCTTGCTTGTTATTTAACGCACCACCTGCGTTGCAATTTCCGTTGCATAGCAGACACCGCTTCGCTGTTACTATGAAACAGAAGTTGCGCCTTGTTGGTACGCCAAATCCCCACGCAATCTTACGATAATTTATGTTTTACAGGGTACTAGCAAGAAATTTTAGTTGCCGGTTAAAACAGGCGGGCAACTTAACATAAAAACAAGCTAAAAGAAACCCCTGTAATTGTGTTCTTAAGGGCCCCAAAAACAATGAAATTCGGTCTGGAGAAAGGACAGAAGAAGTGGCTTTAACCGGGCGGCAGAACTACCAGGAATTTGCCGCCATCGGCACGGAACTGCGAGCCAGCAGGGAGATCGCATCTTCAGGGCAGACCGCCCGGCAGACCCCACAGCCATAACATTTCCGGACATCTACTGAACAGCGGTGCTTTTCACGGGAGTAATCGACAGCCTCAAACATGCATTGTTTCCGGCATAAATTGCAGCCGTTGCAGAGGTCCTGCTTTATTGCGGCAACATACTCAGCCTTCCACATCACCTTGGCCAGTTGCGACCGGTATTCCACCCGGTAGGCCATACAGTCGTGGTCGCAGTTGCAGACGGCGCCGATAAAGGGCGTCTGAAAGGTCCAGACGCTATGGGTCATGCCGTTGGCATCGTGGTTTCTGATCTCGCTCTTGGCAATTTCCGGGGTGATCCGGTCAAAATTACGGAAATCCGGCAGGTCTTTGAAAATTTCGGTGGCGTCCATGCCCACGGCATAACAGAAACGTTTCTCTTCGCCGGTGGCGACTTTGCGGCAGATACAGGGCAGCCGCCAGACGGTGCCAACTTTGTCGAGGACGCTTTCCACGTCTTCGACCGGTACCATCTGCCCGAAATGGTTTTTTTTCTGATTGCGGGTGTACCAGGGATAAACCAGAAAATCGTAAATGACCGGCAACCGCCTTTTCCATTTTTCGGCCTTGGGGACGGTATCGCGCATCGATTGGCCGAAACGGGTGAGGAAGTTTTTCAGACCATTGTCGGAACTGACCTCAAGGAATAGCTCCCGGGAATAGTTGGTCATATTCTCGTACCATTTCTTGCCTTCGCCGTGGCTGATGCAGAATTCGCACATTGGGTTCTCCGCTAAAGAAATTACGAATCGAAACCCCGGGTTTTAATCTCTGCAAAGTATTCCTGTAAAAGCATAGCAGAAAAATCACGGTGCTGTGAAGCAATGTTCATTGATTATGGGAGAAGAATGGCGCGTGATTGGAAGTGAAAAAGGGCGGGTCGCGCCGGATTATTTCAGCAATGGCCGGGTGGCGCTTGAATTCGCGGTCGAGAAAATGGCGAACTTCTTTACGGCCCCATTTTTTCGGGTGGGCAAAATCGGTATAGAGAGACAGGTCTCCCTGGTAAAAATCACTTAAGGCAAGACCCTCTGCATCCGGGCTGTTGAGTGGCATGTTGAAGATTGCCAGGTTAAGGAAAGTGATAGCCGGGCTGTGTTCCACGGTAAAATCCATGGTCCGCCGGGCCTCGGCCCGGGCTTCGGGTGGAGTACCGAAAAGCAGGTAGACATAGGTGGCAATTCCAGCATTTTTCAGGTTGGTAAGAACCTTCGACACCATGTCCAGGTCGATGCCTTTCTGCAAGGCGTCAAGCACTCCCTGATCGCCGGATTCAAGCCCCAGTTTCAGCATCACGCAGCCGGATCTGCGCAGGGCATGGCAGAAATCCTGATCAGCCAGTTCCGGGCCGACCCGGGCAAATGAATACCAGTTGAGGCCGGGCGGGTTATCAACCAGAGCTTGCAGCAGGGCAGGGCTGATGGCGTTATCGAGGAAGTGCAGCAGGGAGGGGGTAGTGGCTTTTTTCAGCTGCTTAATGCTGTCTAATACATCCAGTGGGGCCTGGACCTGGTAGGAGTTGCATTCTGCCTTTTCCGGGCAAAACGAACATTTTCGCCAGTAGCAGCCGCTTGAGGCGGCAAAGGGCAGGATCAGCCCGGGGGCCAGATAATCAGCCAGGGGAAGAGGGCTGTAATCAGGAGTTGTTGAGATATGCTCCGGTTCGCACTCAAGGAGTTTTAGCAGGGGAATTTCGCCGGGCCCGGCGATTAAATGATCAACCAGCCCGTTAAAGG
This sequence comes from Thermodesulfobacteriota bacterium, assembly GCA_039714695.1. Classification (GTDB taxonomy): domain Bacteria; phylum Desulfobacterota; class Desulfobulbia; order Desulfobulbales; family JAGXFP01; genus JAGXFP01. Next base: position 4,065 of record JBDLIW010000098.1, read on the forward strand.
GATTCTTCCAGGCCTGATTACTGAGCCAGGAAGTAACCAGGCCGCCGCCAACGACAATCGGCAGCTGCGGGTAGCGCTCCTTCAGGTGGCCGATCATCGCAAAAGAGGTCAGGGCCTGGCTCAGGTAGTTAATGGAAAAACCGACCATACGCGGATTGTTTTCCGTCAGCAGCTTATCCAGCCGGGAAGAAAAATAATCGTAGAAAATATTAGCTTCAGGATGGGCGGCGCTTTGCACAAGGTCAGAACTTCTGAGGGGGGACAGTTTTTTGTCCTGATAGTTGGCAAGGCTTAGATGGATATCGGGTTTCCCTGGAATCTCCAGGAGCCGGTTTAATTCATTGGCTGCTTTTAAGTAGCGGGCCGGATTTTTATACAGTTCCAGACTTTGCAGGCCTTTAATATTGGCGCTTTTGTTGCGCAGAGCCCGTTTGCTGAAGGTATCTTTGCCTGAATAATCCCTGTCAAGCAGGTATAGTTGTCCTTCCAGATTTGCATCCAGCAGGGTGCAGTGCCTGCCGTGTTCACGCAGAACTCCGGCCAGTTTGGCAATACCGGCCGGTGGTTCACAGGCCTTGGCCATCGGTGGGTGGATTAATAACATTAAATTAAAAGTTAAAAGTTTCGAGCTGAAAGTTAGAACTAATTATCATGGTTAAGTGTTTATAGCTGTATTGTAGCTGGCTTGCAAAGGAAATGGGAGACTTGCTTTGTTAGATTTAAAGGTTTCTCTCCGTGGCGGGAGGTTGTCATTCCGAACGAATGTGAGAAATCTTATCTCCGGAGTTGTAGATTTCTCCCGCCGGTCGAAATGACAGATAAAATAGCAACCACTCTATAAAAAAGGCTGAAAGTAGATGCTAATCAGAATATAAATTGTTTTGTCTGATTGTTAATGGCATCTTGTGTTGACAATTAAGGAAGCTTGAAAATACTAAATCTATCTCGCGAAAAAAACTGTGGCCAAAACACGAAATAAAGCCGGTCGTTCCACTAGGAGATCACCGGTGAAAAAAAATAGAGCAGGGTCCGGTTCTTCCGTAATCAGGAAGAAATATCCTGTTGGCAAACGTGATGCGGCCGGCAAATCCGTGTTGAGCCCGA
>JBDLIW010000099.1:0-5132 GCA_039714695.1 Thermodesulfobacteriota bacterium
CGTATACCGCATCGATCAGATCACCACCGATGACATTACGAAATTCTTTGTGTACCGGCTTAAAAGCCGTACGGAACGCGTCTTTTTCAGCTTCTGTCAATTCAGTAACCTTGGTCGTCCCGGCAGCAACGATCTTTGCCTTCTGAGCCATATTGATCTTTAAGGCATTTACCCTGATCCAGGCAGTAACTTCCTTGAGGATCGCTTCCAGCTCGATGCGAACATCTTTGGGCAGGTGGTTCCAGAACTGAGCGTTGGTCACCACCATATAGCCGAGATAACCGTGGTCGGTTCCTGTTATATATTTTTGTACTTCATAGAATTTCTTGGAGTACATATTGGACCAGGTGTTCTCCTGACCGTCGATAACTCCCTGCTCCAGGGCCGAATAAACTTCAGAAAAGGGCATCACCAGTGGATTGCCGCCAACCGCCTTGAACTGGGCTTCGAGCACCTTGGAGGACATGATCCGGTATTTGACGCCGCCGGCGTCACTTGGTTTCTTGATCTCGCGCAAATTATTACCGATCTGCTTGAAGCCGTTGTCCCACATGGCCAAACCGAGCATGTTCTTCTTGGCCAGCATCTTGTACAATTTCTTCCCTACCTTACCATCAATGGTCTGGTAGAGTACGTCACTGTTCTTGAACATGAACGGCAGGTCGAAAAGCTGCAGCTGCGGGACCCATGAGGTAAACTTGGCGGTGGACGGCGCTGCCATCTCGACACTGCCGGTGCTCAGGGCATCGAGAACTTTTTTATCGGTATAAAGCTGACTGTTGGGAAAAATCTGGACTTCAACTTTTCCCTTAAGTCTTTCATTGGCCAGTTTGGCGAACATGTCTGCTGCCTTGCCTTTCGGGGTATTGGGCGACACCACGTGGGAAAAGCGGATCTTGATGGGTTTGGCATAAACAGAACCTGCAAAAACGGCCACCATAGCAACGGCAACTAATACTGTCAGTGATCTGAATGCTGCTTTGTTCATTTTCCCTTTCATCAGCCTAACCTCCATTTTTAATTGGCTTTGATTGTTTTATCCTACTCTGTGGTATATCATAAAATCCGGAACATCCCGGAAAAGCCTGTTATACATACAAAGGTGAAACTAAGGTTATAGACAAATTTTGTAAATAGAAAAGAATGATTATTGATTAATAAATGATGTATTAACATTAAACTCCCATTATAGAATGAATTGTCGCCAAATATCAAAGCAAGAGGTAAAAAATGTCAGAGATCACCAGAATTGTCGCCAGACAGATTCTCGATTCCCGGGGCAATCCCACCGTTGAAGCTGACGTTTATACGAATAAAGGAAGCATGGGACGAGCCTCGGTACCATCAGGTGCTTCAACCGGCTCCAGGGAGGCCCTCGAACTCCGGGACGGCGACAAGGGTTATTATCTGGGCAAATCGGTCCGAACCGCCGTTACCAATATCAACGATCGGATCGCTCCGGCTCTCATCGGCAAGGAGCCTGCCGACCAGCAGGGCCTGGATCGTTTAATGATCGAGATGGACGGCACCGAAAACAAGGAGGATCTCGGCGCCAATGCCATCCTCGCCGTCAGCATGGCCAATTGCCGGGCCGCCGCCCTCGACGGCGGCCTGCCTCTTTATAGACATCTGGCAGAGATACTTAAAGTACCAAGCCAGACCGGTAAATTACGGCTGCCTACCCCGCTGATGAATATCGTCAACGGCGGCGAACACGCTTCCAACAACCTCGATATCCAGGAGTTCATGATCGTCCCCCACCTGAAATCTTCATTCTCGGAAAACCTCCGGGCCGGAGTGGAGGTCTTCCACCAACTCAAAAAAGTCCTGAGTGATAAAGGCTACTCAACCAATGTCGGCGATGAAGGCGGTTTCGCCCCGGATCTTAACTCCCATGAAGAGGCCATCGACCTGATCCTCGCTTCCGTCGAGAAGGCGGGCTATCGGCCTGGTTCAGATATTTCCCTGGCCCTCGATTCGGCCAGTTCGGAGTTCTTTAAAAACGGCAGCTACCAGATGCAGGGCCGGGAGTTCTCCTCCGACCAGATGATCGACTATTACGAAGGACTGGTGGAGAAATATCCGATTTACTCAATAGAAGATGGCCTGGCCGAAGCTGATTTTGACGGCTGGAGCAGGATGACAGAGCGGCTGGGAGAAAAGATCCTCATAGTCGGCGACGATCTTTTCGTAACCAATAAAAAAATCCTCCAGACCGGCATCGAGCACCAGCAGGCCAACTCGATTCTGGTCAAGGTCAACCAGATCGGTTCCCTGACCGAGACCTTCGAGACCCTAGAACTCGCTTTCAAAAACAATATGCGGGCCATCATCAGCCACCGTTCCGGCGAAACATCGGATGCCTTTATCGCCGATCTGGCCGTGGCCACCGGCGCCGGTCTGATCAAGACCGGTTCCGCCAGCCGCTCCGACCGGCTGGCCAAATACAACCAGTTATTAAGGATAGAAGAGGAACTTGGGGGCAAGGCCGAATACAATCCTGTCCGCTGACACCAGCATCCCAAACTGTTTTTTTATACGGCAACCATGACCGGTTTGTTGTAATATCGTCTTTTATTGATGCGGATCATAAAATGATATAAAAAGTGCGGGCTTAACCCAGCCAGCAAAATTACCCGAACAAGACAGCTCGATCTTTTCCAGCAGCCGGTTTAATTGAACAACAAGTGACAAAAACTTTCCATGGGCCTTTTCCTCCATAAAATCATAACGGCGCTGCTCTCCAAGGCCCTGGAATTTTTCCCCGAACACCTGCCCATTGTTTACAAGATATCCCTGTTGATAACCGGGTTGATCCTCTTCTGCAGCACCACTCTCAGCGGCTTCCTCTTTTACGATCAGACCAGGATCATGGAAGGCCAGATCAATGAATTCGGCAATACGATGGTCAACCATCTGGCCCGCTCAGTGCAAGAGCCTCTGCTGGCAGAGGACAAACTTGCCATAGGGGTGCTGGTCTCAAGCCTGATGACCAGCCAAAGTGTTATCGGCACTGAAATTCTATCCCCCGAGGGTAATTCAATTGTAGAAGCCGGCCTAAGCCCCTTCTCCAAGGATACTTCTTCCTTCATGTTCAACCAGCTGGAGGTGATCAAAACCGCTGATCAGGAACAAAGTTGGCCATGGCAGCTGGCGGTCTCGGAAAACCTACAGGTAAACGTGGTTTCTTTCGTCAGTCCGATTGTCTTCAAAGACGTCACGGCTGGATACGCTCTCGTTTCTTTCAGCCAGGAGAACCTTGATAAAGCAAAAAAGAAGGCCATTATCTCCATCGCCATCGCCACTCTGGTAATCATTATTCTCGGCATCAGGATGTCTTTTTCCGTGGGCAAAAGAATATCCAGACCTGTCGATCATTTGATGGAGGCAATCGAAGCCTTTGACCAGGGAAATTACGACTTCCGCTTCAAGGATCGGCGCCATGATGAAGTCGGCCAGCTCATGTCCGCCTTTGACCGGATGGCAGCAGGCATGGTACAGAAAAAACAGGTTGAAAAAGCCCTGGACCGCTACCTTTCTCCCCAGGTAGCAAGAGAGGTCATAACCAATCTCGACGCAGTAAAACTAGGCGGCAAAAGAGTTGCCGGCTCAGTGCTTTTTGCCGACATCGTCGGTTTCACCCAGATGAGCGAGAGTATGGCCCCGGAAGATCTGGCTGCGATGCTCAACCATTATTTTTCACTCATCACCCAGGCCTGTGAACTTAATCTGGGGACGGTCGACAAATACATGGGTGATTGTGTTATGCTACTGTTCGGTGCTCCCGTAGAAGACACAGAGCATGCCTTCCATGCAGCCCTTTGCAGTTTATTGATCAGGCGGCTGGTTGACCACGAAAACAAACAACGTACCGCCAAGGGGTTGTTCCCGGTCAATTTCAGGATCGGGATCAATGCGGGCAGCATGTTGGCCGGCAACATGGGCTCAAAGAACAAAATGGAGTACACGGTGGTAGGTGATACCGTAAACCTGGCCTCGCGTTTCTGCTCAATGGCCGAAATCGACCAGATAGTGGTAAGTAATAATTTTTTCGAACAAAAAACGATCCGCCAGCGATTGATTGCCGACAAACACATTCCCATGAAACTGCGCGGCTTTGAAGGCATGGTTGAGACCTATTTACTGGAAAGCATTGAGGCGGAATACATGGATACCCTGGACAGACAGTTCAGATCCATTATCGGTCTCCTTCCGGACAAATTCTGAAATCATGAACTACCAAATAACAAAAAAAGAGCTGCTGGATAAGCTCAGATCTTCCGCCATCCTCCCCGTTGTCATCCTGCTGCTGGCAACCAGCTGCACGCTACTCACCGCTCCACAGAGGGGCTACACCCCCGAAAACCAGCAGACCCTTGAAAAACTTCTCTCGGGGGAAGAATACCAGCGGGCTCTAATCTATCTGGACAAAATGCAGCTGGACGAGAACGACAAAGCCTACAAATCCCAACAACGGCGCATTACCCGCCTAAGGGAAAGCCTTGAGCGGGAAGTCGTCAAAAAAACTACGGATATGACCGTTCAAGGCGATTATGCAGAAGCAATTGAACTTGTCGACCAAGCCATGGATAGTATTCCGCAAAGCACAAAACTCATAAATCTGTCCGACACCCTAAGGGAAGCCAGGGATAAAAGGTTAGTAGTTACCAGACACAACTTGTTGTTGAGCGAGGCCGAGCACCTGATCTCCCAATTGGAGTGGCACGAAGAAAAGACATTACTTAAAAAACCCTCCATCTTCTCCCGCTGGCGAATAAACAGGATGAAAAACTTGCTCGAATCATTACACCCGGAGCTCATCGATTGTGCAAAACAGGCCCTTGCCGCTAATCGCGGAGACATTGCCGAAAGATGCCTCCATACGGCGGCAATGATCGATAACTCCACAATGATCAATCAAATGCTCAGCCAGATCACAAACGATGAAGAAGGTTCTGCCCTTGTCCCGCTTTCCGAAGAAAAGAAAATACGGCCTGCCTCGGCGACGGCGCCATCTTTCCTGGAAATTGAGGCAAAGCTGAAAAAAGAGATTGCGGAGGAAAAGCTGCTTCAAGCTTACGAGACCCTTGCCGAACTGACCAGCTTCCCCGGTAAAGAAGAGCAACTGAACA